>NZ_PJBX01000129.1:0-38538 GCF_002836335.1 Psychrobacter sp. Sarcosine-02u-2
ACTTCGCCATGAGGGGGTGCCTTCATAATTTGGGGTAGGAGTAGGATTTTTTTAGTGATTATTCTTTATGAGCAAAATCCTTTAATCAACAATCTTCTAACAACAATCTTTTAATAAAAGGCTCGCAAGCATAAGCTTTACAAACAGGTTAAGCGCTCACTCATACAACAGATTGATTAGACTAGCTACTCAAAAGAAGGCGGTATTTAAGCACATCCCCATAAAAAAACAATCGTAAACCGATTAAAGCCACCTTTTACCAGATTATCGGTCAAAAACGACTTTTTCAGTTTACGATTGTATACTTAAATTATCCCAACAATACTATATTGCTTGACTAGGTTACTTCTATAACGAAACTATTATCTCGACTTATTTAAAGAGAAAACGATGAACCACAGCCGCAAGTCGTAGTGGCATTTGGATTGGTGACAATAAAGCGCGCGCCTTCTAAACCCTCGGTATAGTCGACGGTCGAGCCTTGCAAATACTGATAGCTTAGCGAATCGACGACTAAGGTCACATCATCATTATCAAAATTGGCATCATCTTCATTGAGCTCATTGGCAAAGTTAAAGCCATAAGAGAAACCTGAACAGCCGCCGCCCGTCACATAGACACGCAGCATAAGATTGCTGTCACCTTCCTCTTCACGTAGGCGACGTACTTTTTTTGCCGCGCTGTCGGTCAAGTTTAAGGCGGTTGGGTCGACTGGTTGACTTGTGCTTGGATTAAATTGATTGGCTGATTCGTTCATATCTACCTCAGTTGCTAAAATCAAATGATTTGTTTTTTATTTCTGCGAGGTCGTCTATTTATACTGGATAGGGCGACTGATAAGTAGCGGCTGATAACGCCTAGGCTACGGTAAAATTTTTTATATTTGTTAAGGCATTTAGCAATGTAACATTTTAGCAATGTAACTTAGTATTGAAACATTATTGTGGCATGGCAATTTGGTGAATAGCAATACGGCCGCTACTTAACTTTAAACGCTCAATTTCGAACACCTAACTGCATGATGTCAATAGTATTTTACTAGTATAACATAATTGGGGTGCTGATTGATTTGTCAAGGGTGACAGTAGCGTTTGCAACTATATAGTAGTTTTACATGCCAAATAGCGGTTTTAAATGCCAAAACTTTTAATCGTTCGCATGCCATTATGATCGCAAGTGGTTTTTAGCCGTATAAAGGTTTGAATTTAAAATAGTTATTTAATCGTTTGCCTATGCGCCAAGCGTTTGAAATAATAGCCGCCTGTAAACATGCCAGACGTGTGTTTTTATTGCCTTAAGTTTTATATTATTGTTGAGATGAAGAAATTATATGATCGAATTTAAAGACGTTGGCGTTCGCCGTGATGGTCGTGAGTTGTTTGCAGGGGCAAGCTTTCAGCTCCATCCGGGCCATAAAGTTGGCTTGACGGGCAATAACGGCACCGGTAAATCCACCTTGTTTGCCTTATTATTGACGCAAATGGGCACCGGCGATACCGAAGTGACGCTTGATAAGGGTGAGGTGAGCATTCCTGATAGCTGGCAGGTGGCGCACATGGCGCAGGAAGTCGGGGCGAGCACGCAGACGGCGATAGATTATGTGCTAAGCGGTGATGAGCAGTGGTATGAGATTAATGCGGCGTTAAATGATTTAAGCAGTGTCAGTGACGATCAGATTGGCGTATTGCATCAGCAGTTTGATGAAATTGACGGCTATCGTACGCCGACCAAAGCGGCCCAAATCATGGCAGGTCTTGGTTTTAAGACCAGTCAGCATGAATTGCCCGTTGAAGGGTTCTCGGGTGGTTGGCGTATGCGTTTAAACCTTGCCAAAACCTTGATGAGCCGCGCCGATTTAATGCTCCTTGATGAGCCAACCAACCATTTGGATTTGGACGCCATTCTTTGGCTTGAGACCTGGATTAATGCTTATACCGGTTTGGTGATTGTTATCTCGCACGACCAAGCGTTTTTGGACGCCACCGTCGGTCATATCTTGCACGTCGAACAACAAAAAATCACCCTTTATACAGGTAATTATCAGCAGTTTATCCGTACCCGTCACGAGCGTATGGCGCAGCAGCAGCAAGCGTTTGAAAAGCAACAAGCAACCAAAGCCCATTTGGATGACTTTATTCGTCGTTTCCGTGCCAAGGCCAGTAAAGCCAAACAGGCGCAAAGCCGTATTAAGCAGCTTGAGCGCATGGCGGAGCTGTCGCCGATGATGGCAGACAATCCGTTCTCGTTCCGCTTTTATGAGCCGGCCAATATGAGCTCGCCGCTGATAGAAATGAGCAATGCTGATATCGGCTATAGCGAGACGCCGCTTTTGCATAATGCCAACGTCCAAGTAACGCCCGACACCCGCCTTGGTTTATTGGGGATGAATGGCGCGGGTAAATCGACCTTGATTAAAGCCTTGGTTGGTGAAATTGGTATTTTATCAGGCAGCTATCGCGTCTCTGACACCTTAAAGCTTGGCTATTTTAATCAGCACCAAATGGATACTTTAGACGCCGCAGCGACACCGATGCAAATGCTGCGCCGCCTAGCAGGTAAAACCTCTGATGCCGAACTACGCTCGTTCCTTGGTAGTTTTGACTTTCGCGGCGACCGTATCGATACCCCAAGTGAGCTGTTTTCTGGTGGCGAGCGCGCGCGTTTGACTTTGGCATTAATCGTTTGGCAGCGTCCAAACGTGCTGGTTCTCGATGAGCCAACCAACCATTTAGACTTACAAATGCGTCAGGCTTTGACCATTGCCTTGCAAGGGTTTAAAGGGGCAGTGGTGCTGGTATCGCATGACCGTGAGCTGATTGCCAACGTCTGCGACGAGCTGTTTTTAGTGCATGACGGCCAAATCGACGAGTTCGATGGCGATATCAGTGACTACGGTAAATGGCTAGCAGAAAAACGCAAACAAGAAAATGCCTCGGACAAAAATACCGGTAAGAAAAAGAACAAAAAAGACAATAAGAAATCCGTTTCACGTGAAACAGATACAGGTTCGGCAAACAGTCAAATGACCAAACCATCAGTCAGCCAATCAGATCAAATAAACAGTAAAGCGTCAACTGCACCTGTAAATAATAAAGCCGCTCAGCCTTTGATTAGCAAAGAAGAGCAGCGCAAATTGGCTGCTGAGCAGCGTAAGCTCACCGCACCGATACGCCGTGAGATTGAAAACACAGAAAAAGCTTTGGCTAAAATTGATGAAAAATTGGCCAGTTTAGAAACCAAGCTTGCCGATACTGAGCTGTACGAAGAAAGCCGCAAGGCTGATTTATTGCTATTGTTAGATGAGCAGACTGCGCTACAACAGCAGCATAGTGATAATGAAGAAAAGTTGTTGCTAGCGATGACAAATTTAGAAGAAATGGAAGCGCGTTTCCAATAAAAAGTTGTCACGGCAAGGTGACAGCGTGATTATTTAAGCGCTTAATATAGTGGCTATATATAGTCACTATATTAAGCCACTATAAAAACTCGTCGATATAAAAAAAGGGAGAGCCTAAGCTCTCCCTTTTTTATGCCATTATTCCATCCGGTATTTACCATCTCCATAAGACAGTATTTTCATAGTAGTTGTGCAAAGTTCACAGTTTATTTGACCAGCAGCGGCTTTCGATAAATCCAAAATACGACCTTTAATATAAGGTCCTCTATCAGTAATTTTTACGATTACGCTCTGCTTTGTCTTTTTGTTGGTCACTTGTACCTTCGTACCAAACGGCAGCGTTTTATGCGCGGCGGTGAGGGAGTTCATATTGAAGATACTGCCACTTGCGGTACGTTTGCCGTGGAACTTACTACCATAATAACTGGTGTTGCCGGCAAAAACAGTCGTACTTAACAGTAGCGATAAAGTGATGACTAAAGACTTGATTAAATAAGACATTTAATACCTATTTCTTGTTGATGAGATAGACAGATACTCTTGCCTATGTTACCCATACTCCCTGCGAGTACAAATAATAAAGGCATTTTACAAGAAAGAGCTTGTTATACCCTTACAGGTATGTAAAAGAACTACTAAGGTCAAAAGGGCGCTGTTACGCCTGCAAATCTATGATTCTCCACTGCTCAATCCTATTAACCACTCTTTAATTTTGTTAACAATATCTCCATTATTACTTATAAATATAGCCTTTATACTTAAGGTAACTATCTATTTGTCTAACAGTTTGGGTTGGTGTTGTTGGCCGTTTATTATTGTTATGATGATACGTAGATGACAATAACAATGATAACGACCAGACGTTATATGCGTTATATCGCTCTCATACAAACCGGTCCATCGTTTCGTTTACATTGGCATAGCAGTCTTATTCACAGGCTTTTATATTGAGGAAAATTAACATGGCAGAAAAAAATTACTATGACATTTTGGGCGTCAAAAAAGATGCCAGCGATGCTGAGATTAAAAAGAAATATCGTAAGCTGGTACGCCAATATCACCCTGACGTCAGTGATGATCCAGACGCTGATAATAAAATCGCGGAGATCAACAATGCTTATGAAACCCTTAGGGATAAAGATAAGCGTGCAGAATATGATGCCATGCTAGACAATCCTTTTGCTGGTGCAGGCGGCGCTGGTGGCTTTGGCGGTTTTGGTGGCCAATCGGCTGGTGGTCAAGGCGGTTTTCGCTGGGAAGACATCAATGATCAGTTTGGTGAAGGTCAAGCTTATGGTGGTGGCGGTTTTCGCTTCGATGATATCTTTTCAGCCTTTGGTCGCGGTGCGCGTGGACAAACTGGTGGCCGCTCACAAAGCAGCGGCTTTGAGCAGTTTGGCGGCGGTTTTGGCGCGCAAGACAGTCAAGGTCAAGACCAACATGCGGAGATTACCGTGGATTTGGCCTCGGTCTATAGCGGTGATGACTATAGCATCAAGTTAAATGTGCCCGTTCGTCAGGCGAATGGTAGGGTCGATTATGAAAATAAAACCCTTAAAATCAAAATTCCTAAAGGTATCACCGATGGCAAGCAAATCCGCTTAGCAGGACAAGGGGCTGCTGGTATCGGCGGTGGTAAAAACGGCGATTTATTTTTAAAGGTTAAAATCAGTCACGCTGGTAATATCCGTATTGAAGGCGCCGATGTTTATCAAACCGTTAATATTGCGCCTTGGGAAGCGGCGCTCGGTGAAAAAATTACCGTTAATACCCCAGCTGGCTCGCTTGGGGTGACGATTCCTAAAAACAGCAAATCAGGTAGCAATTTACGCCTAAAAGGTAAAGGTATTCCTGCGAAGCAAGCGGGCAATCTATATTTAACCTTAAATATCGTCAATCCTGATGTCAGCAGCGAGGCGGCTATAAAAGCGTATGAACAGCTTAAAGAAGCGTTTGCTGATACCAGTATCAGCCGTTAACGACGGGTATTAACAGCTATTATTAACGATTGGTGCTATCAGTTTTTAACTGTGATGAATCATGAATAATCGCCTTGTAATAGAGATAAAGACCATACGATAAAATAAAGCGCAAACGAGGATAATCATTATGAAACACTCGCCTGAATTTACCGACATTATCTTGAGCCTAGATGAGCTCGTATCTGCCTGTGGGCAAGAGCGCCAATGGGTCATCGAATTGCTTGAAGAAAATATTATCGAATATGATGTACCAGAGCGTCAGCAGTTTACTGGCTATCAGTTGACGACCGTGCGCCGTGCCTCGCGCCTCAGCCGTGACTTTGAAGCCAGCGTACCAGCGATTGGTTTAATACTGGAGTTACTAGATGAGGTTGAGCAGCTGCGTCAATTTAAGCGCCAGCTTGATATGCAGATGCCAGTGATTGAAGTAGACGTCGAGCATTTAAAATAATAGCCAATGTCTTATTATTATCCATAAAAAAGGGTCTCTAAATGAGACCCTTTATACTATTAAAAATACCGCTTTAAAAATGACGGTTTTTCAATAAAACTAACGTCAATAACTAATAACTAACGCGCATATTTTGGATCAGCGGCAGCAGTAAATAAGACGTCTGTTGATGAGTTTAGCGCAGTTTCAGCGGAATCTTGTACCACCCCGATGATAAAGCCAATTGCCACCACTTGCATGGCGATATCGTTTGGAATACTAAATAAGCTTGCTGCCAATGGAATTAAAAGTAGCGAACCACCAGCCACACCAGAAGCGCCGCAAGCACTAATCGTTGCGACCAAACTTAGTAGTAGCGCTGAGGCAAAGCTTACTTCGATACCAAGTGTATGCGCTGCTGCTAGGGTTAAGACGTTAATGGTAATCGCCGCACCGGCCATATTGATGGTCGCACCTAGCGGAATGGTGACTGAATAAGTGTCTTCGTGTAGACCTAATTTACGTGCAAGGTTCATATTAACCGGAATGTTAGCGGCTGATGAACGGGTAAAAAACGCGGTAATCCCTGATTCACGCAGGCAAGTAAACACCAGTGGGAAAGGGTTTTTACCCGTCTTAACTAAGACGATAATAGGGTTGACCACTAGCGCAATAAACAACATACAACCGACCAGTACCATCAAGATGCGCGCATAACCTGCTAGGGCGGCAAAGCCTGTCTCAGCGACGGTATTGGCAACCAAGCCTAAAATACCAAATGGCGCTAGCGCAATGACCCATTTGACCACTTGCGAGATGGCATCAGAAAAATCACTGACCACCGCCCGCGCGGTATCGCTGGCTTGACGTAGGGCAAAACCAATGATGATTGCCCACGCTAAAATACCAATATAATTGGCATCAGCGATGGCCTGCACAGGGTTGGCAACCAAATTCATCAGCAGGTTGGTGAGTACTTCTTGCAGGTTAGCAGGGGGTACTTGCTCAATGTTGGCATTGACCAATATTAGCTCGGTTGGGAATAAGAAGCTTGCGCCAACGGCGGTCAGTGCTGCCAAAAAAGTGCCGAACATATACATAATCAACACCGGTTTGACATACACCTCATTGCCACTGCGATGTTGGCTAATCGCTGCCATGACCAAAATAAAGACCAATATCGGCGCGACTGCTTTTAGGGCGCCGACAAATAGCGTCCCTAATAGGCCCAGCGCAACACCGATATTTGGCGCCAGCCAGCCAATCAAAACGCCTAATATTAAACCGATAATAATAAGCGGCACCAGCCCTATACGCTGGTACATCGCAATCAATGAACGCATCTATACACCCTCGACTTTGTCAATAAATATAAAATTTATAATAGAACGGAAAAGTAATCGAAGGATGGTAGCATTTTTTTAAGATAAACGCCTACCTTTAACCCATGCCTACCTAGGCACATAAGGTCAAGTAAAAGTGCACAATGTGAAAAAATAGAAGTGTTTTTTAAGACAAAAAATAGATAAGGTTTGTCGATTAAACCTTAAAATGGGTCAGCTCGTAGCCCAATTGTTGATAGGCTTTGTATTTATGCCGACCTTCTTGCGTACTCTCAGGGTCAGGTTTTATCAGCTCAAGCACCCGAGTAGGCTGGGCATTATTGGTCGCTGCCATAAAACGATTGACAGGATGGATGGTGGTATTTAGGACAATACCTTTAAAATCCGCTGGCATATAACTGCTAAGTAAAACAGGGGCTAATGCCTCATTATTATCTTGCACAGGTTTACTAGCATCTTTAGGCTCAGAAATAGTAGCGTGCAAAAGTCGCTGATGCGGTATAAAGCTTGCGCCATCATATGACCATAGCGCTTCATCAAGCGTCGATAGCAATTCATCATCTTTATCAATGAGAATCAAGAGCGGTTGGCTGCTTTTGTTCAGCGCGGTTTGGGTCAATTGACAAATAAAGCCCAAGATATCTTGGGCTTTACTCTCACTTAAAATATAAAAACTGATGTTCATAAATTCATTTTCATAAATTGGTATTTTACCAATAGATTATTAATAACAGATTAGGCATTGTTTGCGCTGTTTTTGAGGTATTGCATAAATAGCGGAACAGGGCGACCAGTTGCTGCTTTGTCTTGACCAGAATTCCATGCCGTACCAGCGATATCCAAATGCGCCCATGCTTGACCTTCTTCAACGAAGCGAGATAAGAAACAAGCGGCTGTGATAGCCCCGCCACCTTTACCACCGATGTTTTGCATATCAGCGATAGGCGAGTCAAGCTGTGTTTGATACTCATCATCTAACGGCATATGCCAGATTAAATCGCCCGATAAATGACTGGCGTTTTCTAGTTCAAATAACACGTCTTCGTCATTACTAAATACCGCTGAGCGCACGTGACCTAAGGCAACCACACAAGCGCCGGTCAACGTTGCCACATCAATAATGGCTTTTGGATTATAGCGCTGTACATAGCATAACGTATCGGCCAACACCAAACGACCTTCGGCATCGGTATTTAAGATTTCAACCGACTTGCCATTCATGGCTTTGACGATATCACCAGGGCGCGTGGCATCACCTGATGGCATGTTTTCCGCACAAGCAAGCGCACCAACGACATTAATTGGTAGACGCGCTTCACATAAAGCTTTAATCGTACCGAGTACTGAGGCTGAACCGCCCATATCAAATTTCATCTCATCCATCGCCGCACCGGGTTTGATTGAGATACCGCCTGAATCAAAGGTCACGCCTTTACCGACTAAGACGATAGGCGCATCATCATTGACAGTTTTTGCATCGCTGTTTTTGTCAGATTTTTTACTAGCAGCTTTGGTCGGTAATTTATCTGCCAAGGCTTTTAGACCGCCTGTTACTTTTGCACCGCTATTAGCGATTTTGCTAGCGCTGGCTTTAGCGCTAAAGTTAGATTTACCGCGGTACTCTAACAATACCAATTTACCTTCTTTGGCTGAACCTTGGGCAACCGCTAAGAAGCAGTTCATACCCAGCGCTGACATCTCATCTTCACCCAAGACGGTGACTTTTAATAAGTCAGGATAAGCTTTGGCAAGCGCTTCGGCTTGTTCGGCCATGTAAGCTGGGAAGCAGATATTGCCCGGCTCATTGGCGACATCACGGGTCAAGCTTTGACCAGCGAATACCGCTTGAGCAAAGTCTAATGCCGCTTGCAAAGACTGGTCGGCAAGTAAATAGATGTCGGTTAAAACAGGCGTGTTTTGCTCAGATTTATATTTGTCAAAACGGTAGCTTGCTGCGAGTAAATTCAAAGCAAACTGGCTGAAATGATTTTCTTCTAGCGCATCACCTAAAGCAACGGTGATAGAGTCAACACGTTTTTGCGTGCTTTGATAAATGGTATTAGCGATTTTCTGCAAGCCGCTATGACTAAGCTTATCAATATTACCCACACCGACGAGTAACAGCTGTACTGGATTTTCTTTAGCCGTTTTTTTATCACCAGCCAAGGCATAATCAGCGACGGTTTCGCAGGCTTTACCATTAAAATGTGATACTTCCATCAATTGCTTAATACGGCTTTGATAATCGCTTAATGTGGCTTCAGCTAAGATATTTTTCTTATCATCGATGAGTACCACAAGACAGGCGGCATCTTTACTTTTGGCTTCTTTTTTAAGTATTTTTTGTGTATGGGTTTTTGGCAGGGTTTGCGTTAATTTAATATTCATATAATTATCCTTATTAGAGTTATGAAATGCATATTTTATTAATGTATTCGTGCTTTTTAAAATAATACTTTTTAAACGCCGTTGCTTATGCAGCTAGCACAATAGTGTAGCATATTGCGAGGCGAGTGCGCAGCGAGCGCGGCGTCGCTATCAACATAGCAATCCTATATTTTTTGAATCGACTGCCTATTTATTTGTTCTGTTTAAAGCATTTATACTAATTAAATTTGGCAGAAACAGTAGTTTAGCAACAAAACCTAAAAAAGCGCGCTCAGGGATACCAAGGACAAACAAACTTTGCTAAATAGTATAAAGCAAACATACGGCGTAAATAGTTAATAGATTCACGCTTAGATTAAGGTATTCTTATAAATTATATACGCTGTAGGCTTTGTTAGTTTTAGCTATTATGAACCAAACAATCAAGGCTTATAGCAAGATGCATACAATGTTTTCCAACACATTTCACAGCCATTTTTGAGCAAAATATGCTAGGATTAGCGGTTATCTTTATCGCTACTATTTATAACGTAGCGCCAGTCAAACTGCGCTAAATTGTGCGCATACCAACCTTTTTTAAAGAGTGCCTATTGTGATATTACGCCGCTATATGACTCAACAAGTTGCCTCAACGACCGCTTTGGTGTTGGGGTTTTTAGTGGTGATGATGCTCGGCGGCCGCTTAATCCGTTACTTTGGCATTGCCGCAGAAGGCAATCTGGACATCAGCTTATTATTTACCATCATTGGTTATAATTTACCCTACTTTTTAGAGCTTATCCTACCGTTGGCATTTTTTATCGCGCTCATGCTAGTATTCGGGCGCTTGTATGTTGACCAAGAAATGGCGGTGATTAATGCCAGCGGCGTGTCGCGCGGTAAGCTTGGACGTTTGATGACGCCATTGATATTGGCATTATTTGTTGGAGAGGCGGCCTTATCTATTGTTGGAAAACCGTGGGGCGTACGCTCATCGGAAAGTGTTTGGCAGCAACAGGCATTGACCAGCGCTTTTGATTTGATTCGCCCCAATCAGTTTATCAGTAGTGGCAATTATCATTTGTACGTCGGCAGCTTGAGTGATGATAAAAAGCAATTGCAAGATGTGATATTGATACAATCTGAGCCTAAGCCTAAAGGCAATGCAGCAAAAAACGCGGCCGCTGATGTAAATAATAATATCGACCCAGAAACTGCTGAGCAGCTCAATATTCCAGAGCTACCAAAAGCCCTTATAGGCAAGAATAGTATCAGTAAAGATACCATTACCCTTGCCAAACGCGCTCAGCAAGTAGATACCGGCAGTAGCGGCGTCACCCAATTGGACTTATTCCAAGGTCGCCGCTATGAAGTCGGCGCGGGCAGTTTAAAATACAATCAAGTGGGCTTTGATCGCTACCGTATCACCTTGACCGAATCCTCTAAAGAAGTCATCACCGAAGCCAATATCGAAACCCAAGCGATTGGTCCATTATGGCAAGCCGCAACAGGCAGTACAGCAGTGAATAGCGAAAAAGCATTACGAGCGGCACAAGGGGAGCTTGGCTATCGTCTTGCTTTGCCTTGGCTGATGATTATTGCACCGATGCTGGCCGTGCCACTGGCGCAAGTACGTCCGCGTCAAGGTCGCTGGCTGCGCCTGTTCCCATCGATTTTATTATTTGTCAGCTGTGCGCTGGGTATTATTTCCCTCAAAAATGCGGTGAGTAAAGGCAGTGTTAGCGTTTGGGCGTATGCATGGTTGGTATTAGGCTTTATGGCATTGGCGCTCTATATGAATTGGGGCAGCCGCGTCCAACATCGTTTGCGCTTTCGCAAACCAGATGAGCTGTTAACCGTTAGCGAGCATCAAGGCAATATTGACCAAAAAAGCAATGGCTCACAAGGAGGACAATCCTAATGAGCGCTTTATTCTCTAAATCATCATCGTCTAATTCATCAAAGCCAAATTCGCCAAAAGCCAAACTGAAATTTGCGCCTAAACCAACCAATCTAAAAGTGCTGAGCCGTTACGTTAAACTAAACGCTTTGCTTGCCATCATCGGCGCGGTTATAGGCTTGTGGGCATTGCAGCTGGTATTTTCTTATTTGTCTGAGCTAGATTCGTTAGATGATAACTATACGATGGGCGAGGCGATTAAATATATCTTTTATCGCTCGCCTTACTTTTTAGAGCAATTTATCCCAACGGGCGCGTTACTTGGCGCCGTGGTCGGTTTGGGTTTATTGGCCAATAAAAGCGAGCTGGTCGTCATGCGCGCTGCTGGCGTCAGTGTTTATCGTATCGTCGGCTGGGTGTTGCAGCCTGCCTTGATTTTTGTGCTATTGGCATTGGTGATTAATCAGTTTGTCCTACCGCATTCGAATCAGTTGGCGCAAGAGATTAACGATGAAGATAACAGCTCGCTTGTCACCTCGGTACGCGGTTATTGGACGGTACAGCCACGCTTTGAGAGTGCAAAAGACGGCAGTGCCAAGCCAGATGGCAGCGATATTTTATATATCGATTATGCCGATGTGCAAGGCAATATCGGCGAAGTTAAACGTTGGCATTTGGATAATAATGGCAATCTGCAATCTGCTATTCATGCTGAGGGCGGCAAATATATCGGCCGCGAACCGATAGATACCGATAGCAGCAAGCCGAGCGAGCAATACCGTTACGAGTGGCAGCTGAATAATATGACCAAGCTGATGATTGGTCAGGGCTTTGAGAGTAGCCAAGCTATCGCACCGTCAGATACCTTGAGTTTGCCTTTTGCCCCTGAGTCGGTGTATTTACTCACTCGTAAGGCCGAAGATTTATCATTGACCCAGTTATACGAGCATCGCCAATTTATGCGCCAGCAAGGCACGCGCTCGTTAAGTCATGAGCTGGCCTTTTGGCAAAAGCTGCTGTCACCATTATCGATTTTATCGCTGGTAATTGTCGCTTGCTCATTCGTTTTTGGCTCACTACGTACGCATAGCTTGGGCTTACGCATCGTGGTGGCATTGCTATTTGGCTTGCTGTTTAGTTATGTGCAAGACTTGGTTGGCTTTGTTTCGCTCGCGACTGGATTCTCGCCATTATTAATGGTGTTATTACCGATTATCGCCAGTGCGATATTGGGTGGTTATTTGTTGAAGCGGCAAATGTAACCTTAAAAATGTAATTGTAAAAATATAACTTTAAAAATATAGTTCTAAAAATTTAGCCATAAAAAATCCCGCTAAGACATCATCTTGTTAGCGGGATTTTTGTTTGCTCAGTTTTTAAGTTGCTTAAGCTTAGTCTTTGGTCGCCATGGTAATGGTATAAGTTTTACCTTGTTTAACCTTTTCGCTATTACCAAACACTTCGGTAAATGAGCGCTTCATAAATTGACGCAAGCCATTAATCGTCACCACATAAAAACGCCCACCTTGACGCATGCGCGCATAGGCATCAAGGAAGTATAAATAATGCTGCTCTTTACCTACTTTGGCTGGCAAGTTCGACATCACAAGGCTAAAGTCTTTGTCTTTTGCCACATGATTAAAGCCGTTAGACAAATGCACATCAACATTTTTCAGACCGTTTTTCTCGCAATTACGGCGCGCATATTCTACCGCCATAAAATCTTTATCAATCAAGGTATGCAGTCCATTCGGACATTCACGCGCCGCCGTCATACCAAGCACGCCATAGCCACAGCCCAAATCTATCGAATCATCATCCGCTTGAAAATCCACATAATCAAGCAGCATCAAACTGCCATCATCGAGCTTTTGCGGCGAGAATATACCCCATGTGGTCGCAAAATCAAACGGCTTGCCCAGCACATCTTGGCGAAAGTTGATATCTTCACGCCAGTGTTCGGCGCTTTTTAACAGGTCAGCAGGGGGTCTATGGCTCATGGGATTCTCGGATTATTTAATAAATAGAAGGTTAATATACTATGGCAGGTATTGTAACGAGAAAAGGGCAGGTTTGCAGCTAGGGATTCATTTAAAATTTGGTGGTGTGTCAAAAAGTATGCTGATTAAAATTTGAACAATTTTGAAGCCTTGAAAAGCCCTATAGAATCAGAGAACTTAGCATAGATTTCTTATTGACTTTTATCGCCAGCATACTTTTTAGAACACCACCTAAAATTTATCTTAGTTAAAGATAAGATTGATTATTATTGCTAGACTTAAATCCGCTTTAGCTAACTATAGAGTATTTTATGACAGACATTGTATTTACATCTAAAATTGATTTCTGGATTGGATTTACGCTCTTGGGAGGTAGTTTTATGATGATTGGCATTCCATTTTGGCAATGGAAGAAAAGTGAAAACGGCTCGTTAGCTAAAGCTATTTTTTTGGCATTTATTTTCTTACCTTTTATAGTATTAATGCTTATGCCGTTTTTTGGTACGAAATATACGTTATCAGACGGTCATCTTCTTATAAATAATGGTTTTTCTACGCAGCGTATTGAGCTTACAGACATTACTTATATTGCTCCAACCCGAAATATGGTTTCTGCACCAGCTCTGTCGTTAGATAGACTTGAGGTAGACTATAAAAATAAAAAGGTATTAATATCGCCAAAAGACAAACGATTATTTTACCAAGAAATAAAAGCGCGTAACCCTAGTATAGTGATAGCAAAATAAGGTAAGCATTTTGGTTTATCTAGGCGGATGATACTGGGTGTCCAACTTATTTTATCTTGTTCTTGACGGATCACTATCCTCAAAAGTCTAAAGACAATAGACCTCTTGCAAAAGTAGCAAAGGGAATTAAAATAAGAAGACGCTCATAACTTTTTAGGAACCATGCCAAACATAGATAAGCTACTCAAACAAAGTGACGCTGGTTTTAAACGCTACACTGGCATTCATAAAGCCACCTTTTATGACATGCTTGAGGCCATGCAAGAGCATGAAGCATCTAAAACCAAATCAGGCAGACCAAGCTTGCTCAGTCTTAAGGAGCAGATACTACTAGCCCTGACTTATTGGCGTGAATACCGCACGCTTTATCATATCAGTATGGACTTTGGTATTCATGAGTCTTCTGCTAGTCGTATCATCCGTAAAGTAGAAGACATCCTGATTGACTCTGGCAAGTTTGAATTGCCCAAAAAGCTCCCTAGTCGCGTCGATGATGACATCAATTGGAGCGTCGTCATTGTTGATGCGACCGAAACCCCAATTGAGCGTCCAAAAAAAACCAAAGAGACTACTACAGCGGTAAGAAAAAACAACACACCTTAAAAGCGCAGGTTATCGTCCATTGGCAAACCGGTTTGATACTTGATGTGCAAACCTGTAAAGGGTCAATCCACGATTTTAAGCTCTATAAAGATACTTGTCCTGATTGGCTTCCTGACAATGCTAAATTACTAGCAGATAGTGGTTATCAAGGGTTAGCAAAGCTACATAAGCAAACCTTCACCCCTTTTAAAAAGCCACGTGGTGGTCAGTTACTGGAGATATGCAAACAGGCCAATCACTATCTGGCAAAGTTTCGTATTGTGGTTGAGCACAAAATAGGCTTAATCAAGTTGTTCAAAATCGTGGCTCATAAATATCGTAACCGTCGTCAGCGCTATGATCTTAGAATGAAGCTGTTTGCTGGTATCATTAATTTCGAGCTAAACCTATGACTTTTGCAAGAGGTCTAATCGATAACCAAAAATACTTAATTCTATTTTTTCAAACGCTTTTTTAATAAATGATCAAATATAAACGGACCAAATGGTAAAAACGAGCCAAGCACACCTGCAGGCATTGCCCATAGCGGCATTTTTATTTTACTCGTTGCAATCAACAGCATCAAAATATAGGCGATAAATAATCCCCCATGCGCCATACCGACATATTTCACTGCTTCAGGAATACCTAACATGTATTTTAGTGGCATGGCGATACCAAGCAATAATAAAAAAGACGTGCCTTCTAAGTAACCCATGATGGTCAGGTTTTTGAGGGCAGAGTTTTGCCCTTTTGTTAGGGTAGGCAAAGTAGATGGCTGAGCTTGCGACACGTTTTATTCCTTTTACAATCATCAATAAATCTTTAATTTCAATTCTAACCGCGCGGATGATGCTCGGCATGCAACTTCTGCAATCTCGCCGTCGCCACATGAGTATAAATCTGTGTGGTTGATAAATCACTGTGCCCCAGTAATAACTGCACGCTACGCAGGTCTGCGCCATGATTGAGTAAATGGGTGGCGAAAGCATGGCGTAGGGTATGCGGTGATAGCTCTTTATCTATGCTGGCAACTTTGGCGTATTTCTTTAATAGATACCAAAAGTTCTGCCGTGTCATATAGCCGCCTTGCGCGGTCAAAAACACCGCTTGGCAATTACCAGATTTCAAATGCGCAATCAAATCGCCACGAGCGTGCGTTAGATAATCTTCTAGCGCATCTGCTGCATATTCGCCGAGTGGCACTAAGCGGGTTTTATTGCCTTTACCGGTAATTTGTAGCCAACCAGCGTTTAGATTGACTTGCTCAAGCGACAGATTAATCAGCTCGCTGACGCGCAGACCACAAGCATAGAGCACCTCTAACATGGCTTTATCACGTAGACCGAGCGCCGTGCTGCTATCAGGTGCAGCGAGGAGGTTATCGACATCGGCCTCGCTCAAATCCTTTGGCAGTGGACGACCTAATTTGGGGCTTTTGATACGCTCGCACGGATTGTCCTCACGCAAATTACTAGCAATCATCCAAAGGTAGAACTGGCGCAAGCTTGACAGCGTACGTGCTTGCGTGCGCGGCGTTTTGCCCTCGATGGTAAGGGTTGATAAACAGTGCAGCACGTCTTCAGGCTGCCATTTCGTCAGCGCGATAGGATTGGTCAGCTCGCAAGAACGTAAATCGCGCACATAAGCATTACGCGTCCGCGTTGCTAAACCGCGGGCGAGCATTGCTTGCCGAAACTCGGTGATGTAAGCTGGCTCGTCATCGACGGCTAGCGCTTTAGGTTGGCGCTGTTGGACGGCGCGGTCGCGGCTCATAATTTGATACTCAATGATTAATTATCAATTATTAAAGATTAGGCAGGTTCTAAGCACCATAATGAAGTAATCTCGCTACTCCTCGCTGCAAATAGTGGATCAGACTCATCTTGGCTGCGACTATGCTTAGGTTTGGTATTGAGGCGGTATTTTACTTTCAAACCACTATCAGCAAACCAGCCTAATAATTCCTCACGAGTGCGTAATTGTAAATGCTCAGCCAAATCCGACAGAATCAACCAGACTTCTCCTTGCTTAGCTAAATGAGATTTCGCGCCCTGCAAAACCCCACGCAGCATTTTGCTATTGGCATCATAAACGGCATACTCTAACGGCGAGCTTGGCTTAGCGGGTAGCCAAGGCGGATTACAGACAATTAAATTAGCGAGTGGCGCATCCGTTGAATATAAATCCACCTGTTGCAACTGTACATTAGCTAATTCTAATCGCGTAAAATTTTCGCTGGCGCAGGTTAAAGCTCGCGGATTTAAGTCGGTGGCAATTACTTGTTTGACACCGCGCTGCGCTAAGATAATAGCCAGCAAGCCAGTGCCCGTACCGATATCATAAGCGACATCACAAGTATCTGGCAGTGGCGCCTCGAGTAATAGCTGCACATATTCATGGCGGGTTGGGGCAAAGACACCATAATGCGGGAATATCGATAAATCTAAACCATCAATCGGAACGCCTTTTTCGCGCCACTGCGCTGCACCAAGCGCTCCTTGTAGGTCACGAAAAGACAGCACATACGACTCATTCAGTTCATTATCCAACTGACCAAAAGCAGCTATGCAAGCCGCACTCATATCAGGGGCGCGGCGTAATTGGCTGACATAATTGGCATCAAGCTCGAGTAGCAGACGGCTTAATATGCGCGCACGCTGGGCTTGCAATTGGCGCTGCTGATGAAATAAGTTAGGAATACTTTTGGATAACTCTGAAGATTTATCTACATTTTTATTGGATTTTGCAGATTGATTTGCTGCTTTTTTTATTTTACGTAGCTCAGAGCGCTCATTGGTACGCTCGATGCGTCGATTGAGCGCTTGTAGCAGTTGCCGTGCATTATGAAAGTCACCACGCCACAGTAGTGAAGTGCCTCCGCAAGCCAAGCGATAAGCCTCATCGGCGGTCGTTTTATCATCGACCAACACAATACGCGCAGGCGGCGCATGATTGCTTTCCGACAACCAAAGTGCTTGATGTAACGTCTCGCTGCCGTCTTTGTTTTCGAGCCACTGCACATACTGCTTTTGGGGCGCTAACATGCTATCTACCTTTAATTTGTGAATGATATGTTTCGTACAAAGCAAAGATATCTGGATGCTATTAGTGCGTTGATGCTATGAGTGCTTTAAGCTCAATCAAATGCATTTAAGCATTCTTTTTCTTCACCAAATAGCGATAAAGCGTGGCGTTAATAGGTGCATCATCATCGTCCGTAATTGTGATTTCATCAGGATCAATATTTAACGGCACATTTTCAGCAAGCGTTTCTTGCTTTACAAGCTCATGCCCCAAATGACGGCAAAAATTAGGAATATCGCGAGTGGTCGCAGGATCTGTAGCGAGTATTTCAATCACTGCGCCAGCTTCGGCATTACGTATGGTTCGATGTAGCATCATCACCGGCTCAGGGCAAATCAGCCCTTGGGTATCTAAATGATGTTGAATGGTACTATCAGATGTTGAAGTTGTCATAGTCGTTTTTTAAATCAATAAAATATGGTGAATGTTTTCAGTTCTTTATTAGTGATGGCATTTTTATCAGGAAGTTTTATGTTTCTTTAACATTTTCAGACGTTTCTTCAGCGTCTAAAAAGTTAAAAAAGCGCTTAAAGCTCACCTTAAATAAAAACGCCACCCCAAGCCAACATGCCAATCCTAACCAAGCAGTATCGGCAAATAGTAGCCCGCCAAGTAATATAACCGTCGATACACCAATACTCATGGCAATCATTGATGGCTGATTTAAGCGATAACGATAAATCACCAATGCATCATAAATAGTAATAGGAATCGTCAGCGCCACCAAAGCGTAGGGCAGGTTATAGAACAATTGATAAAGCAGCTGATTGTTATGAAAGGCTTTGATACTAGCAATGGTGCCAAAGACCATAAAGGCGAGAATAGCGGCATAAATAAGATAAATCGCTATCTGGTTTGCTCGCTGCGCGCCTTTGATACGCGCAATCGCTAGCGGTGCAAAGCCACGTTGCGACTTGTTTTGCAAAGATGGATCTGAGACAGTGGTCATATTAATCAGTCATTTATTCGTTTAGATGATATAGCGAAGAGGCGCGGTATATTAGCCATGGATTTAGCGTACTATTCAACCGCTTTCTACTAATTCGCTTTAATGGCGTCGATGGCGAGACTGCTACTCGGATCAGCAAAATACGTCGACATCAGGATGCAGGCGGAGATATCATCAATCGGGTCACGCTCGTTTTGAATCCAGCCATTCTCCCAAGCTATCTCACGCGCCGCAACTGAGGTCAGACGTTCATCACAGAGAGAGACAATGACGGGTAAACGCTGCTCCATAATTCTATGCGCTAAGCGACGAGCAAATTTGTGCGCCCGCTTGGACAACATTGAGCTGCTACCATCCATATTGAGTGGCAATCCGACCACCACTTTTGCCACGCCCCAAACTTTGATAATACCAAGCAGGTTGTCCCAATCCGGCTGACCATTATTCATCGCCAAAATATCAAAGGCGCGCGCCGTCTCGGTAATAGAATTGCCTAGCGCCATCCCCATCTTTTTGACGCCATAATCGAGCGCCAAAATTAGATGCGGCTTAATCGTTGGCTCTGTAGCGCTATCAGTAGTTATAGCGTCTGTGCTATCAGTAGTTATAGCGCCCGCGCTATCTGCAAGAATACTATTGACCATAATTTGGGGTACTTCCTGTTTCTGTCTTCATGAAGCAAATGCTGCTCAGTATATAGCACTTAATATATAACGCTAGGCATGACCAATATCGCTGCTCAAATAGTCAAAATTAACGCCAATCTTATCGGCAGCGATTTGCCAACGCTCTGCAAATGGCGTATCAAACAGTAAATTCAGATCCGCAGGACAAACCAGCCAGTCGCCACTCGCAAGTTCTTGGTCGAGCTGTTTTTTACCCCAGCTGGCATGACCTAAGCACAGCTGATAATGCCCGACACCTTGACCAGCAGCGATGCGTTTTAGAATATCTTGACTGGTAGTAATACAGACGTTTTCTGAGATGGCAAAAGACGACGCCCATTCTGGTTGACCGGTATGCAGGACAAAACCGACTTCTGGATACATAGGCCCACCTTCTAGCGCCATATCTTCCATTACTTGCGGATCGGTGACCTCAATGTCTAAGTCTTCTAGCAGTTTGCCGACGCGCGCTTGCTCTATCGGACGATTGACCATCAGACCAAGCGCCCCATGTTTATCATGGCGACAGATATAAATCAGCGCCTGCTCAAACCGTGGGTCTGACAGCTCGGGCGCCGCGATTAAGAAGTGATGGGTCAAATTGGCTTTAGACATATAAACAAACGCAACCTAATATTAAAGGTGAAATTATTAAGAGGATAGACCACTATATGGCGTTTAGGCGTAAAAAATCAACTAAAGCAAATATTTAGCGATTGTTTGCTAAAAGACTGTACTCTCGACTGGTCATTATTTGCGAGTTATTTTCTACTAACCATGTACCTGCCAGCTATTTAGTAGCCATCACTCGATAATCATTATTTAACATCACTTAATAAGCTACGTGCATGGTCACGGGTGACATCAGTGATGGTCACACCGCCAGACATACGGGCCAGCTCATCGACTTGCGCGCTATCGGTCAAAATTAATAACTCGCTCTCAGTTTGCTCATCATGATGTTTTTGTACCAAGATATGCTGATGCGCTTGCGCCGCAACCTGTGCTTGGTGAGTAATGGCCAATAACTGCTGCGTCTGCCCAAGCGCACGTAACAGCTCACCAACCACTTGCGCCGTACCGCCACTGATACCGACGTCCACTTCATCAAAGACGAGCATCGGCTTGGCAGCATTATTATTAGCATTGGTCGCTTGCAGAACTTGCATGACCAGTGCCATCCGCGACAGCTCACCACCTGAGGCAATTTTATGTAGCGGCTGCATCGGCATACCGACGTTGGCGCTAAACAACAAATCGATATCATAGCAGCCTTGACCATTATACTGGCTAGGATCGGTCTTTTTGGTAAAGACAAACTCGCAGCGCGCATTTGGCAGGGCAAGCGGTTGTAATTGCGCAATCAGCTGTTTACTGACTTTTGGCGCCGCTTTTGAGCGCTGTTTATTAAGCTCAGTGGCAAGTGACAAATACTCTTGCCATGCTTGCTCGATTTGCGCTGCCATTGCATCACTACTTGGCTCGTTTTCTAACTGTTCTAATTGCGCTTGCCACTGCTTTGCTTCATCAATCAAATCGCTTGCGGGCAGGCCATGCTTACGCGACAAGCGGTGCCCAAGACTGATTAAGCTATCGAGTGTTTGCAAGCGCTCAGGGTCGGGTAATTGCTGTTCCGCATAATCCGATAGCAAGCCTGTGACCTCAGTGATTTGCTGCTGCGCCAAATGCAACTGTTCGGACGCCTGCTCAAAGGTTTGACTGACGCTCATTTGATTGTCGCAAAGCTTAATTGCTTGCCCGAGCAAGGTCATGACATCCGGCTCATCGGTGTCATTATCGAGCAGGTGTAAACCGTGACTGGCTTCCGTCATCAACGCTTCGATATTAGACAGCTCTTCGTGCTCCGCTTCTACTTCTGCATAATCAACCGCGAGTAGCGGCGCAATATCAGCAAGCTGGCTTTGCAACAATTGAATGCGATCTTGACGCTGAGCTTCGCGGCTGGCGATATCATCAGCGCGGCGTTTGAGCTGCTGATAAGCTTGATAGCTGCTGGTCGTTTGTACAGCAAGTGGCGTGATTTGTGCCATCTCGTCAAGCCATTGCACCACAAATTGTGGCTTTAGTAAGGCTTGCTGGGCATGTTGACTATGAATGTTTACCAATAAAGCGCCTAAGCTTTTAAGTTCCGCTAAGCTGACCGGCGTGCCATTTAACCAGGCTTTAGAGCGTCCTGTATTACTAAGCTGACGGCGAATCAAGACTTCAGGTTCTTCTAAAGGGCGCTCGTTCTTGGCAAACCATTCTGCCACGACGTCATTATTTTCTACATCAAACTGCGCATAGATATCAGCATACGCCGCGCCGTGCCTGACCATGGCACTATCAGCGCGCTCACCTACGCACAAAGACAGCGCATCTAGTAATAATGACTTGCCAGCACCTGTCTCACCGGTGATGACATTGAAGCCTTCAGCCATGCTCAGCTCATGCTGAGCAATCAATGCAAACTGCTGTAAAGTTAATGATACGAGCATCAACGCCTCTCATGGCAGACAATAAATATCAGCAATTAGGCTGATTTTAGGATAAATAAATAAAAACAGCTTTGGTAAATGGTGTTAATAAGATAACGATAATTGGCAAATATTATGGTGGCAAAAGGTAGGAAATACAAATTTTAAAGGTAATCAAAGCTAGGTATTCATTTAACAATAAGCGCAACTTTCCTAGTCGCTGTAACAAACTTTATAGATATAATGTGGTAGCATAATCTCACATAATGATAAACTCTTACCACCAGATTTTCATACAATCTGCTATCTATGATGTTTCTAGTAAAAGACGAGAGGTGAGTTCATGCTAGACAAAGTAAGCGTTTCATCATTACTTTTCATAGTGTATTCTCTATGCGAGTCTTTATTTGGTTAACAGTTATATCGAGCTAAATATAGAGTGAATCGTCAAAAAGTTGTAATAGAACTGTCAGTTAAGCGATGAGTTATTCTGCTATTTAGTTTTTCAATTTGGTCTTTTAGTTTGGCAATAATTATTTGATAAGGAAGCCACTATGACAGCGGCGCAATTTACCAATGTAACAGTCAATGCTCAAGCCACGATATCCTACGATGGTCGTTGCTCAAGCCATACCATTATGTTTGAGGACGGTCGCCATAAAACGCTCGGGGTTATTTTGCCTTGCGACAATTTGGTTGAGCACTATCACTTTAGCACCAATACTTCGGAGCGCATCGAAATCATCAGCGGTGAGTGTGAGGTCAAAATAAACGGTGAGGAAGAATTTAGCTACTACCGCGCAGGACAGTCATTCGTAGTCGAAGGCAATAGTGGTTTTAATTTGCGTACAGAAGAAATCGTGCAGTATATTTGTCATTTAGAAGGTTAAGCTGGCTAAAAAATCATACGATTAAAGGTGTTACAAGACAACTTGCCACCCCTTTAAATAAACAAGTTAGAAGAAATAAATCTTACGCCAAGGTTTATTTCTTTTTTTTGCAATTATTTTAATAATTTTTCGTTTCGCCACGCGTTAATTGCTACAATTATCGTTATATAGGCAGTCCGCTATAAGATGAACATAGAGCTACTGGTATTCATTTTCCTTGCTTGCTGTGCCTACGCAGACAGAGGCTGCGCAAAATGAATACCAGTAGCGGGTCATCATACTTGTACTGATTTTATTTAGGACTGACTATATTTCCTATTTTTTATCGCCGTACGCGATACCACTTTTATATTGTAGACCCACTATGGCAAAACCTAGCTATTTTTATGGCATTCACGCGATTGAAGCCTTACTCGAATATCGCCCGCTTGATGGACTCAGTTTATTTGTCCAACAAGGACGTGAGAGCGACAGCCACGTACAAGCGATTATGGCGCAAGCACGTGATAATGGTATTAGTATTCAACCGACACAAAAAGATAAGCTTACTCAGCTATGCGGTAGCCCGCAGCATCAAGGCGTGGTACTGAATGCGCGTCCGTTAGGTTTCGCTGACGAAGGTTTATTGGATACCCTTGCTAAGCGTGAGCAATGCTTATTATTGGTGCTCGACCAAATTACCGACGCGCATAACTTTGGTGCGTGTTTACGTACCGCAGTGGCCATGGGCGTTGATGCCGTTATTTGCCCCAAACACCATGCGGCAAGCCTGACGCCAACGGTTGCGAAAGTATCGGTAGGAGCTGCCGAGATGATGCCTATCGTTAGTGTGACCAATTTGGCTCGTACGTTAAGCAAGATTAAAAATGCTGGCGTCTTTGTGTTTGGCACCGCATTAAATGCAGAGGCAAAGCCAATACATGCTGCTGATATGACGGGTAAAACTGCGATTATTATGGGCTCTGAGGGCGAGGGCATGCGTCGCCTGACGATGGAGAGCTGCGATGAGCTGGTTTATATTCCGATGTCAGGCAACGAGCATGGTAACCTGCAAAGCTTAAATGTGAGTGTGGCGACTGGTATGGCGCTCTATGAGATTAATCGGCAGCGAACTTTAGCTGCTGGGCAAGCGTAAGATAGTTTTGATGTAATGGCTCAAGCTGTAAATATAGCGCCGCAAGATCGCTCTCGTTAAGCACCACATCATCTGCATGACGATTACGCTCTTCGCGGCTGAGCTGATTAATCATAATGGCTTTAATCTTTTGCACGCTTTGCTCATCGCGCTGGCTGGCACGGGCAAGCTGAGTTTCCTCGGTGGCATCCATCACCAATATACGCTGGCATAAATTGGCAAGGCCCGCTTCTGCTGCCTCAATCAGTAGTGGCGCTGATAGCACGACATATGGCGACGTACTGGCTGCTAGTTGCAGCTTTGCCGCTTCGCGTATGGCTGGATGGGTGATGGCTTCAAGCTCAATTAAGGCTTCAGGATGGGTGAAGACATGAGTGCGCACGGCGGCGCGATCCATTTCCCCATCATCATTTAATACCCAATCACCAAATTTTCTTTTGATTTTACGTAAAGTAGCGCTACCTTTAGCGACCACTTGATGAGCAATCACATCTGCATCAATAATATCAATCCCTTGCTGCGCGAACCAATCGCTTGCCGCCGACTTCCCGCTGCCGATACCGCCGGTCAAGCCGACAACTAACGTCTTGCTTTTGGATTGGGGCGACTGTGGCTGATAGGAATAAGATGAAGATGAGGCATAATTTGACATAGTAATGACTTATTTAACCGATAGAAGAGGGAGGCTACAATATACCAATAGCCTATTCTAGCAGGTTAAAGCGCATTTTTGAGAAATTGCGCGTCTACTTGCGTCAGTATAGGGGTTTAAGCGTACATTCCTAAATACCAATTGACGATATCTGGGCCGTATAATAATGCAATGATACCAGCAATGGCGATATAAGGACCAAAAGCAAAAGGACGACTTTCTCCTTGTTTTTTCATCAGAATAATCCCGACGATAGAACCTAATAGGGAGGAGAGCAAGATAATGAGTGGCAACATCATAGGCCCAAGCCAAGCACCCAAGACGGCTAGTAATTTAAAATCGCCTTGTCCCATGCCGTGTTTTTTCGTAATGAAATAAAAGATTTTTACCACGACCCACAAAGATAAAAAGCCAAGTAAAAGTCCCCAGATTGACTGCGTAGGTGAGACAAACCAGCCTTGCGAATTTACCGCCAATCCTAAGCCCGCTAAAGGAAAGGTCAGGCGGTCAGGCAATAGCTGGGTATCAAAATCGATACCCGTTAAAGCAACCAGCGTCCAGACCAAAATCAATGCTGATAATCCTGCGGCGCTGACGCCAAACTGATAAATGACCAACATAGATAGCAGAGCAGTTACCAGCTCAACAATAGGATAACGCAGTCCGATAGCAGCTTTACAGTCTGAGCAGCGCCCGCGTAATATAAGCCAGCTTATTAAAGGGATGTTTTCATACCACTTTATTTTATGGGCGCAGTGCGGACAGCGTGAAGCAGGTGTGCTTAGTGTGATGGGAGTATCAGCAGCGACGATATCTGATAATGGTCGCGTATGTTCAGGTGGCATGTCTGCTTGCTCAGCCATAAACTGGCTACATTCTTGCCGCCAAGCCGTTAACATCATAAGCGGTGTCCGATGAATTACCACATTTAAAAAGCTGCCGACACAGAGGCCAAGTAGACCAAAAATAATTAAAGCGAGTGTCATATTTTCTTGTAATAACTGAAGAAATTGCATGAAATCGTTTTCCTTGCAGTGGCTGTTAGCCTACCACTGAGCCCATTTGGAAGATTGGTAAATACATGGCAATCACTAAGCCGCCAACCAATACACCGAGCACCGCCATAATTAACGGCTCCATTAAGCTGGTCAAACCATCAACAGCGTTATCGACTTCGTTTTCGTAATAGACCGCAACTTTATCGAGCATCTCTTCTAAGCTACCTGATTCTTCACCAATACCAACCATTTGAATCGCCATACTTGGGAATAAGTTGGTTGAGCGTATCGAAAATTGCAATTGCTGACCGGTTGAAACATCGTTTTTTATTTGCTGAATGGCGTTATAAAAGACTACGTTATTTGCAGCGCCAGCGGTAGAATATAAAGCATCAATCAGGGGTACACCAGCAGCAAAAGTGGTCGATAATGTACGCGCAAAGCGAGCGATAACCGCTTGATAAGCAATATTGCCAAATATGGGTGCTTTTAATACCGCACGGTCTAAGAAATCACGGAACTTCTTAGAGCGTTTTTTAGCTTCTGAAAAGCCAATGACGGCGCCACCAATCAGTACGATTAAAATAAACCACCAAGATTGCATCCATTCTGACATCCCTACTACCATCTGAGTAAACGCAGGTAGTTCGGCACCAAATGAACCAAATAAATCGGCAAATACAGGAACAACTTTAACCAGTAGAATAATAGTGACGATAATGGCAACGACAATAACGGCGATAGGATATTTCATCGCTTTTTTAATTTTGGCTTTTAACAGCTCACTTTTTTCTTTATAGGTTGCAACCCGCTCTAGCATGGTCTCTAACGAACCGGACTGCTCGCCAGAATCAACAAGCGAGCAAAAAAGGTCATCAAAATAGCGTGGATGTTTACGCAGTGCTGAAGCAAAGGTACCACCAGCTTCAATATCGGCTTTTATTTGTAAGACCAAATCTTTCATGCTCGGGTTATCAAGAGAATCAGCAACAATCTCAAAAGACTGGGTTAATGGCATGCCAGCTTTCATCATAGTTGCCAACTGCCGCGCAAAAATAGCAATATCAATCGGTTTAATAGACTTTTTAAAGGTGTATAAAGGCTTGGGTTTTTTCTTGATGGCTTTAACGGTGATACCTTGTTTGCGCTAGGTTGCTTTTGCCAACTCCAAGCTACGACTGGTGGTTTCGCCTTTTACTTTTTGCCCACGCCGATTGACTCCATCATAGACAAAGTCTAATAGCATGTCGGTTTTAGCTTTGGCCATGTTACTACCCTTGTAATTTGTCATGGAAAGAATCAACAAGAAGTTGCAAACCTATAAAAGCAGGATAATTTCAGCAACTTTCCCTTTGGCTTACTTTATTCTAGCGAAAAAAGCCAGTATATATCTGTTTTATATCTAAGTATATCTGTTAAACAATATTACTAATTCATAAACATAAAGGCTCAAAATCACGAGTTGGAACTTTTTGTTTTTCGACGGTCGTTATTCAGAAGTCACGCGCATCATTTCTTGAATACTGGTTACCCCTTGCAGCACCTTTAAAATACCCGAGCGGCGTAAATCTCTAAAGCCGTTTTTAAGGGCAGCGTCTTTGATATCTATGGCGTTACCATCTTCCATAATAATGCGCGAAATATCGGGGCTGACTTTCATCACTTCATAAATACCGACACGGCCTTTGTAGCCTTCACGGCATTCATTACAGCCAATAGGTTCATAAATGACATTGTCTGGGTTGTCTAAATCAGCATCGGTAAAACCAAGCTCAAGCAAGCTTTGGCGCGGTATATTGATGGGTTTTTTGCAATTTTTGCATAAACGTCTTGCCAATCGCTGGGCAATAACCAAGTTCACTGACGTTGCAATGTTAAATGAGGCAACTCCCATATTGCGCAAACGCGTCAAGGTTTCAGGGGCAGAATTGGTATGCAGGGTAGACAGCACCATATGTCCAGTTTGTGCTGCTTTAATCGCAATCTCAGCCGTTTCAAGGTCACGAATCTCACCGACCATGACGATATCAGGATCTTGACGTAAGAATGATTTGAGCGCATTGGCAAAGGTTAAACCGACTTTCGGGTTAACGTTGACCTGATTGATACCTTCAAGATTAATCTCAACGGGGTCTTCGGCGGTTGAGATATTGGTCTCGCCAGTATTTAAAATATTAATACCGGTATAAAGGGAGACGGTTTTACCTGAACCAGTAGGACCAGTAATCAGCAGCATACCTTGAGGCTTATGTAAGGCTTCTAAAAACATCTCTTTTTGGTCGGGCTCATAACCTAATGCTTCAATACCAAGCATGGCAGATGATGGATCCAAAATACGTAAAACCAGCTTTTCGCCAAATAAGGTAGGTAGGGAGTTTACGCGGAAATCGATGGCTTTGTCTTTAGAGATTTTAAGCTTAATACGACCATCTTGCGGTACACGGCGCTCAGAGATGTCCATTTGCGACATGACTTTTAGACGCGCGGCAATTTTACCCGCAAGTTGTACCGGCGGACTGGCCATTTTTTGCATGACGCCATCGACACGAAAGCGCACGCGATAGGTTTTTTCATAAGGTTCAAAATGTAGGTCCGAGGCGCCCATACGAATGGCATCAACCAACATTTTATTAACAAACTTCACCACGGGCGCTTCATCGACGCCGTCGCTAAGTTTGGTTTCGCCTTCGTCTTCTTCGCTTTCATTAAAGCCAATATTTAAATCGCTGTCAGAAAAGCTATCAAAACTTTGCATGGTATCAGCGTACAGATTCTCAATACGCTTTTTGAGCTTATCTTCTTCAACGACGACAGTCTCGATAGACAGGCGCGAGTTAAAGGCAATAGCGTCGATGGCATCGATACGGGTCGGGTCACTCAATGCCACAAATAAGCGTTGCCCGCGTTTAAACAGTGGTAGGGCGTTGAACTTACGTACGATTTTTTCATCGACCAAGTTTTTTGGAATGACATCTGAGCTTAAGGCATCAAGATCAAACAAAGGATCACCAAACGCTTGCGATAGCATCTGCGCTACTTGATAAGCATTGGCCAGCTTATTGTCAACCAAATAGGGAACCAAGCCCATTTTCTGCTGTTGTGATTCTGTTTGCGCGGTTTTCATATGCGCTTCGCTGACGATGCCTTCGCTAATTAACTGCTACGCTAAACCACCATATTTACTGGCTGTGATAGACATTAAGACCTCTCTATGCGTGATACCAAATGGGCTGTATTTTTTACCGAAACCAAAGCATCTACTATATATAACACCAGTAGCTTATTTATAATCGCTACATTGATTAGTAACATTTATTCTAAAAACAAATGATTGATTGCCTTGGTTTTATTTTCTATAAATAGAATGATATAGGAATTTTTTAGAGTTAAAAGACTTTATATAGCGTATAAGATGACTAATCTGCTAAAAACGTCAATGTGCCAAATACTTATTTAAAATAATTTTATGCAAAATCAGTTCCAACTTTGAGCGCCTCATACTATAACTATAGCACTTAGGAAATATTTGTTATACTTGCGCGCATATAAGCCATATTGGCAGCAATAGATAAGATAAGGTATATAGGTATGCAAGCTTGGGTAATTGGAAATTGGAAGCAGAATCCAGCGACGAGCCATGACGTCAAGGCGCTACTAGATGACTTATTAATGGCTGTTAGCACAAAAGAGCAGCCTGATAACGCTGATTGTCAATTGATGATCGCCCCGAGCCTGATTCATTTGACGGCTGTCAGTGAGCGGCTAAAAGGTAGTTCAATACTGAGCGCCGCTCAAGATATAAGCGCCTATAGTGCCAGTACCGGCGCTTATACCGGTGATTGTTCAGCGCAGCAAATTGCTGATACTGGCGCAACATGGACGATACTGGGACACTCTGAGCGCCGTCAATACCATCAAGAATCTCATGATTGCTTATTGCAAAAAATGGCTCACGCCCTCACACAAAACTTAGGCGTGATATTTTGCATTGGCGAAACCCAAGCGCAGTATGATGCCAAAGAAACGCTGGCAGTCATTGATGCGCAATTAGCGGTGATTAAAGATTTACTTGCACAAAATCCTGAACTTGCTACAAACTTGTCAGAGCGTTTAATCATCGCTTATGAGCCAGTTTGGGCAATTGGTACGGGCAAAGTACCAACCGTCGCTGAAGTAAGTGCGACACATCAACATATTAAGCAAACCCTTGCGAGCTTCAATGGCGAATTAGACAACATAACGGTTTTATACGGTGGTAGCGTCAATGCTGACAATGCCGACAGTTTTGCTGCTGATAGCATGATTGATGGGGCATTGGTTGGCGGCGCATCGCTAAAAGCAGAAAGTTTTTTAGCGATTGCTAAGGCTTTTGGCGGCAATAAAGCGTAGTCGTATTCAGTAAAATTACAATTTAATCCATATTGAACAATAACTTTGCTCAAAAAATGTCTTTCGCAGTTGGCAAAAGTGGCTTTAACAGTGACCTTGCAATCGTGTACAATGCGCCTTATTTAGATGATTGCTTTATTTACACAACTGGTTTGGCGTTATTGGCCATATTAGAGGTCAATCGTTAAACGCCAGTTATTTACATTATTTAATCCTACGATTTATTTTACGTTATCAGTCGTCATTACGCGGCAAAAGAGGCCACCATGTTTACGTTTATATTAGCCCTGCACATTATCGTGGCGATTGCCATGATTGGCTTGATTTTGATACAGCATGGTAAAGGGGCAGACGCCGGAGCTTCTTTTGGTGCGGGCTCATCAGGTACCGTATTTGGCGCCGCCGGCACTGCAAACTTTTTGACGCGTGCCACTGCAGTATTAACGGTGATATTTTTTATCACCAGTATGACGCTTGCCGTACATGCACGTAAACAAGCAGAAGACCAGTTTCGTTTAGATGCGCCAGTATCAGCGCCGCAAACGCCACGCCCGCTGACACAAAATCCTCAGTAGTTATATTGGCGTTAGTATCTGTTTAATTGTTTTGACAGATATTTTTAGCAGTTATCTTTTAATTCAGGCAGTACTTGCTATTTTAAGATGTTAGATTTACAATGCTTCTCTGTTTTTAGTGGTCTTTAACTTTCGTTGCTTTCCTTATGCATCGGTTATAAAAGGTTAAAGCTCAAAAACAGAGTAGTAAGAAAAATGCGATTGTGGTGGAATTGGTAGACACGCCATCTTGAGGGGGTGGTGGCGCAAGCTGTGGGGGTTCAAGTCCCCCCAATCGCACCAAGCTTTATTTGTATGATGTTTTACTTGAACGTTGTTGTACTCAAACATTATAGAAAGCAGGGTTCATCGTCATTAATGCTTAATTTGATTATTATCTAAAATAAGTATTGACAGCCCTCTAAAACCTCTCTATAATATGCGTTCTAGATTGATGCGGGGTGGAGCAGTCTGGTAGCTCGTCGGGCTCATAACCCGAAGGTCGTTGGTTCAAATCCAGCCCCCGCTACCACTTTTTATACTGATGTTTTGTACACTAAATTTGTCAGTAACGATTAGCCCACCATTATGTTTGTGGGTTTTTTTGTATCTGATGGTCGGTGTTATCGCGATATCTATCCTACTTATGCTAAGCTCTATCTCTATAGAGTGCGATGCTATTCGTTACTAACCATCATCTGCCGCGACCGGCGCGATGCTTGGTAAGCATACTATCCTTTACTCCTCACGCTTTTATCGATAGTTCTGCTTTATAAATAATAAAGGCATTGTCTGGTTGAGCTTGATGTTTTTTATGCTCATCCCTATATAAAAGCACGAGTCATAAAACGCCTAGTATATAAGGCCAGGCATAATAGTTACGTTTTAAGAATAGAATGATAATTATTGCTGAAGTAATATTCTTGTCTATATAAGACAATGCTTAACAAAGCTTTGATTGATAAGACTCTGATTCATAAGATTTTGATTAATAAAGCGCTTTTAATAAATTTTGAACTTATAAAAGTTCGATGCATAAAATTAAAAACACTTAACTCGCTATGTTCGAGAAGTGAATAGGAAAAGATAAATAGATTATGAAGCTTTCGACAAAAGTTACAGAACTGACCAATATTATTGCTCCTGCAGTTGCTGCTTGTGATGTGGCGCTATGGGGTATTGAATTTGCGCCACAAGGTCGTCGCTCGTTGTTACGCATTTATATTGAGGCGTTGCCAGAAGACCAAGCCCAAGATAAGCAAGTGACCATCGAGGACTGCGCCGCGGTAAATCATCAAGTGAGCGGTATTCTTGAAGTTCATGACCCGATTGCTGGTGAGTATATTTTAGAAGTATCGTCGCCAGGTTTTGATCGTGCCTTTTTCTCAGATGAGCAAATGCATGATTATGTCGGTCAAACCGTTAGCTTGCGTTTGATCCAAGCGATTGGTGAAGGCGATAAAAAACGCCGCAAAGCAACTGGTACTTTAGACAGTATTGATGACACTTCTTTAAAACTGACCGCCACTGATGGTGAGCAGTTTGAGATTGCATTAAGCAATATTGACAAAGCCAACTTGATTTATGAAGATGCTTAGTTTAAAAACAGTAGCTTGATAAATGAATATTTTACTCTCCAAACAGCCTTTGGCTTATGGTGAAAATATAACGTCAACACATTAACGATAAAGTTTAAGTCAATTATAAAACGATAGGACAGGTATAGCATGAGTCGTGAAATCTTAACGGTAGTAGAAACTGTCAGTAATGAAAAGGGCTTAAATCCTGAAGACATCTTTGAAGCAATCGAAGATGCTTTGGTGGTATCCACGAAGAAAAAAGTCTATACCGATCAGCCAGAAGTAGCGGTACGGGTTGCTATTGACCGTGCGACGGGCGATTATGATACTTATCGTTATTGGACAGTGGTTGCAGATGAAGACCATGAGATGCCTGCGTGTCAGCTGGCGATTACCGATCTTGACCAAGACGAATGGTCAATTGGTGATATTAAAGAAGAGCAGATTGAATCGATTGAATTTGGTCGTATTGCAGCTACGCAAGCCAAGCAAGTTATCATTCAAAAAATCCGTGAAGCAGAGCGCAATTTAGTAGCCGACGCTTTTGAGCCACGTATTGGCGAGATGATGTATGGCGAAGTTAAAAAACAAACGCGCGATGGTTATATCATTGATTTAGGTGACAACGCTGAAGGCTATTTGTCACGTGATCAGATGCTACCTCGTGAACAATTGCGCCCAAAATCTCGTATCAATGCCATTTTGTACCATGTTAACCGCGAAAACCGCGGCGCCCAGTTATTGTTATCACGCACGCACCCTGAAATGCTCTCAGCATTGATGCAAAAAGAAGTGCCTGAAATTGCCGAACAAATTATTGAAATTCGCAATGTCGCGCGTTTGCCGGGTACGCGTGCTAAAATAGCGGTTAAAACCAACGATCATCGTATTGATCCCGTTGGCGCTTGTATTGGTATGCGTGGTACGCGTATCCAAGCGGTACAACAAGAGCTTGATGGCGAACGTATTGATGTGGTGGTGTGGTCAGATGACCCAGCCCAATTTATCATCAGTGCGCTAGAGCCAGCGGACGTCAGCAGTATTATTCTCGATGAAGACACGCAAACGGCGGATATTATCTTTAGCACCAATGATCAATTGGCGCGGGCGATTGGCTCACAAGGTCAAAACGTACGTTTAGCCTCTGAGTTAACCGGCTATAAGCTCAATATGATGTTAGAGGAAGAATATCAGCAACGTCAAGAAAACGAAAGCAAGGCCTTTATTGAGTTATTTTATGAGCGCTTAGAGGTCGATAAAGATCTTGCCCAAGCGCTGGTTGATATTGGTTTTACCAGTATTGAAGAAGTCGCTTATGTACCAGTCGAAACCTTTTATGATATCGAAGGCCTAGACGACGAAGCGATTGACATGATTCAAGAGCGTGCCAAAGAAGTGGTCATTGCCGATGAATTGGTCAAACAACAGAACATGAAAGAGCCAAGTCAAGAACTACAAGATCTTGAAGGAATGACAGTCAGTTGGGCTTATAAAATGGCACAAAAAGACATCATTACTGTCGATGACTTGGCAGAACAAGCCGTCTTCGATCTAGAAGATATCGAAGGTTTAGATAGTGAAACCGCAGGAAAACTCATCATGAAAGCTCGGGAATCTTGGTTCAATGAATAAGCGGTAACTGCATATCGCTGTCTTTTAGTGATATGCTATCGATAATAAGGGCTGGTATGACGTAACCCAATCAAATGCGTTACAAATACTAGCCTTAACCCAATCATTTGTAGCCAACAACTGAATTGAACATATAGCAAATAATAGACAGTAGGTGATAATAAATGGCAGATAAGACCGTCAAAGAACTGGCAGATATGGTAGGCAAAACCGCAAGTGCTGTACAACAGCAACTGGTAGATGCTGGACTGCCTGCTCGCGCAGAGGATGACCTAGTCACCGAGCTTGAGCAAGAGAAGTTGGTGACGTATTTAAAGCAAAGTCATGGCCAGCAAGAAAAGCGACGTATTAGCCTGAAATCTAAGACGACCAGCACCGCACGCGTGACCGGCTCTTCAGGTAAATCTAAGAGCGTTAATGTAGAAGTGCGCAAAAAGAAAGTATTCGAGAAGCCTGATCCAGAAAAGATGGCGGAAGAATTGGCAGCGCGCGAACAAGCCATGATTGAAGCACAAGAGCGTGCAACTAAAGAAGCAGAAGAGCGTGCCGCTACTAAGAAAAAAGCGGAAGAACGTCAAGCGGCTACGTTGGCAGCGATGCGTGCAAGCTTAGGTTCGAGCAAAAAGTCAGACGATAAGAATGACGATATCTCAACCTCAGTAGTGGTGAAAAAAGGCGGTAAAGCGGCGGTAGAAGTTAAACCGAAAGAGCAGCCGAAGAAAAAAGTTGCCGCGACGAAACCAAAAGTTGAAACGGCAGCAGAGCGTAAAGCTCGCGAAGCTCGTGAAGTCGAGGAAGCGCGTCTGCGTGAAATCGAAGCAGAGACCCGCCGTGCGCAAGCCGAAGAAGCGCAAAAGCGTACCCTTGAGCAAATGCGTAAAATGGCCGGTAAATATACCGATCAGCCGGCTACTGAAGTGCGTAAAGATGAGCCGTTAGCCGAAGGTTTGGTCGGCGATGCTTTAGAAGAATCGTTTGAAAAAGAACGTCGCGAAATCAAACGCGGTACCAGTAGCACCAGTGCTCGCGGTCGTGGTCGCCGTAAGAATCAAGACGAGCGTGAAATCAAAAACCGTAAAAACGGTTTACGCTCAACGCAAGCCTCACAGCATAAGTTTGAAAAACCAGTCGATAAAATCGTTTACGATGTTGAAATCAGTGAACACATTACGGTTTCTGATTTAGCACAGCGTATGGCGGTTAAAGCTCGCGAAGTGACCAAATTGCTCATGAAAATGGGTGAAATCGCACGCGAGTCCGACACTATTGATCAAGCAACAGCTAGTCTGATTGTTGAAGAAATGGGTCACAACCCAGTACCGGTTAGTGATACCAAAGTTGAAGACGATCTACAAGATGCGGTAGATGAGCGTAGCAGTAACGTGCAAACGCGTCCACCAGTTGTGACTATCATGGGTCACGTTGACCACGGTAAAACCTCATTACTTGATAAAATCCGCACAACGAAAGTTGCTACCGGTGAAGCTGGCGGTATTACTCAGCATATCGGTGCTTACCATGTGAAGACCGATCGCGGTGTTATCACTTTCCTTGATACCCCAGGTCACGCCGCCTTTAGTGCGATGCGTTCGCGCGGTGCACAGGCGACGGATATCGTTGTCATCGTTGTCGCTGCCGATGATGGTATGATGCCACAAACCGAAGAAGCGATTGATCATGCGCGCGCTGCTGGTACGCCTATCATCGTTGCTATCAACAAAATGGATAAGCCAAGCGCCGATCCTGATCGCGTACTTAATGAACTCACTGCTAAAGAAGTGGTTTCAGAAGAATGGGGCGGTGATACCCCAATGGCGCGTATCTCAGCCAAAACGGGTGACGGTATTGATGAGCTACTAGAGCTTATCAGTCTACAAGCTGAGCTAATGGAGCTAGAAGCACCGCTAGATGGTGCTGCCCAAGGCGTTGTTATTGAATCACGACTTGAAAAAGGTCGCGGGCCAGTTGTCAGTGTCCTAGTTAAAAAAGGTACCTTAAAACAGGGCGACTTAGTACTAGCAGGTGAGCATTACGGTAAGGTTCGTGCCATGACCGATGAAAATGGTCAACGAATCAAATCTGCTGGTCCGTCTATCCCTGTAGAGATATTAGGTTTACCTGAAACACCCGCTGCTGGTAGCGAGTTCTTAGTCTTAACCGACGAGAAAAAAGCCCGTGAAGTGGCAGATTTTAGAACCAACCGTGAGCGCGAGCGCCAGCTTGAACGTCAGAACGCCATGCGTCTAGAGAGCATGTTTGATCAGATGGAACAAGGCGATGTGTCATTCTTAAATATCGTCTTAAAAACTGACGTGCGTGGTTCGCTTGAAGCGTTACTTGCGGCTTTAAATGAGTTATCGACGGATGAAGTTAAAGTTCGAGTGATTAGCTCAGGCGTTGGTCCAATTTCTGAATCTGATGTGACATTGGCTGAATCGAGCGAAGCGGTATTATTAGGCTTTAACGTCCGTGCAGACGCAACCGCACGCCGTAAAGCGGACGCTGCTAAAATGGATATCCGCTATTACAGCGTTATCTATGGCTTGATTGATGATGTCAAAGCGGCAATGAGTGGTATGCTAGCGCCAGAACATCGTGAGAAAATCTTGGGTGTTGCTGAGGTTCGCGAAGTATTCCGTTCTAGTAAGTTTGGTGCTGCTGCCGGTTGTATGGTGGTTGAAGGAACGATTTATCGCAACAAACCTATCCGCGTCTTGCGTGATGACCAAGTTATCTTTACGGGTCAATTGCAATCATTACGTCGTTATAAAGAAGACGTTAATGAAGTACGTACCGGTATGGAGTGTGGTCTAGCGGTTCGTGGTTACGACGTCGAAGCGGGCGATAAAATCGAAGTCTTTGAAATCCAAGAATTCGCTCGTACTATCTAAAGCAGTCGTTTGACAATTCTTAATATTCAGCTGTACTTAGGCCTAACAGGTACACCCTGCTAGGCCTTTTTTAGCAAATGCTAGTCCTAAAATTTGTTACTAAGCAAACCTACTCATCAATAAAAAATAAGCTACATTAAAGTAAGGTAATAACATGAATCAACGTTTACAACGCTTGGCTGATCAGATTCAGCGTGAGCTTGCGGTCCTTATCCGTGATGAAGTCAATGACCCGCGTTTGACGGGCTTTGTCACTATCTCTAGCGTTAAAGTCAGCCCAGACTTGGGTTACGCAGATATTTACGTCACCATCATGGAGCCTGAGCTTAACGATGCGATGACCAAATCTAGCCATGAAGACAGCATCAAGGTCCTCAATAAAGCGGCGGGTTTTTTGCGTACCGAATTAAGCCACAGTCTAAAAACGCGTACCACACCGCGTTTACGCTTTCATTATGATGAAGTGACGGCGCGTGGCAACTATATGATGGATCTTATCAATAAGGCTGTGACCAAAACTGAGCAAAACGAGTCTGATGAGCAAGAAATTAACGAGTAATAGCTATTATGTCGACCGCCTCTACTAACACCTCTACGCTAGCCGCTGCAAAAACGCTTAAAACGCCTGAGAAAATCAAAGTCTCGGGCGTAATATTAGTGGATAAGCCGCAAGGTATGACCTCGCAACAAGTAGTGTCAAAGGTGAAATACCTGTTTAAATCACCCAACCATGACAGTAAAAAAGCTGGTCATACAGGCACACTCGATCCGATGGCAACGGGTTTATTGCCCATTTGCTTAGGTGAGGCCACTAAGTTTAGTCACTATCAACTCGATGCCGATAAAACTTATCAAGCAACCATTCTTTTGGGTAGTCAAACCGATACGGGTGATGCCGACGGGCAGATTGTTGCTGAAGCACTTATTCCACAGTTTGATCATGCCATATTAGAAAACATTGCTCAGCAATTTTTAGGGCCACAGCAGCAAATTCCTCCGATGTATTCGGCGCTAAAAAAAGATGGCAAAAAATTGTATGAATATGCGCGAGCAGGTATTGAGATTGAGCGGCCCGCAAGAGATATTGTCATTAAAGCCATTGATTTAACCGCAATCGATGCGCAACAAATTCAGTTGACAGTGACTTGCTCGAAAGGTACATACGTACGAGTATTGGCAGAAGATATCGCTAAAACCCTTGGCACGCTAGGGCATCTCACCGCTTTACGGCGCCTAAAGGTTGGTAGTTTTAAGATTGATAATGCGATTGGTTTGGCCAATCTAGAAGCGTTGTCGCTTGAGAGTCGCCTAACCCACCTATTACCCGTTGATGCTTGTATCACCCTTGATACTGAGCTTACCTTAACCACAGAGCAGTGCGCCCGTGTTCATATGGGACAGCGCCTAAATGTCACCGAGCAGCTGACGGACGATATACGAAGCTATATTACAACGGCTATCGAACAACAGCATTATGAAAATGACGGTGACAAAGAAGATAGTGAAACCTTATTACCTCATGAAATGCCCGTAGATATTCGTCTTATAGATGAGCAAGGGCAGTTTATAGGTTTAGGAGCGGTAAGCCTAAACGGGCGCTTACAGCCCAAAAAGCTTATCCAGTTGTAGCGTTAATGCTTAAATAAGCGGTAGTAGCCATAACTGAAATTGGGTAAAACTTACTAAGAGTTTACACTAATCACATATCATCACATTTTATTGCAGGTTTCACCTATAGTGAAACCTGCTTTTTTTGTACCTTAGTTAAGTCAGCTACGGAAAGTGTGACAAGGATATAAAAAATATAAGGAAATAAAAATCATAAAAATGGGATTTTATTAAATATTAGAATTATAAAAAAGCAGTATAAATAAAAATAAAAAGACATTAAC
>NZ_PJBX01000130.1:0-36000 GCF_002836335.1 Psychrobacter sp. Sarcosine-02u-2
GTAGTAACTCTCCGCTGCGCTGCGAAAATGCCCGCTCAATTAAGCTTTTAAACCAAATAGATGCCTGTTGTCCTAAATGTGGCTTGTTTTTATTACCAGCCCAAAACTTAAGCAATCAATTACGAGCGGATGAGCGTTTTTTACGTTTGATATTTTTTGTCACGGCGCTGCTATTAGTAATCGCGACCTACATTTATTACATAAATTTTGTATAATCATAACGTCTGAAGCAAAAATTGCGATAAATTGTTTAAAAAACCCTCATTGATTCTGCAAGCGCAACTACCTTTTTGTTGATATCTCCCACCTGATTTTTATCACATAAAACCGGTATTACACCACATAGGGACGGCATGCTATTCCAATCTATTCGGCGCTTGCGTCTTTTCGTCTATAACATTTTGCAAAACGATGAGCATGACACGCTCTTTAGTCGTTATGTCGATTACTTTCTCATTTTTTTGATTATGGCGAACGTCACGGCGGTTATCGCTGAGTCGGTTGACAACTGGTATTACCCGTATCAAGCGTATTTTACGTGGTTTGAAAACTTCTCTATCGTGATCTTTTCTATCGAGTATTTACTGAGGTTATGGAGTGTCGCTGAAGCCAAACCTGATAATACGACGTGGCGTCAGCGCTGGGATTGGCTGAAAAGTCCATCGGCGTTGATTGATATCATTGCGATTGCTCCGGCATTTTTGAATTTCTTTGTCAGTATCGATTTGCGCTTCTTACGTATTTTGCGCCTATTTCGGATTCTGAAACTTACCCGCTATTTTGCCTCCCTGCGTATTTTATTGGTGGTTATCAGTAAGGAAAAAGGCTCGTTTCAAGCGGTCATTTTTATCTTAATTATTATGATTGTGACAGCGTCGAGTGGCATTTATTTGGTCGAAAACCACGCCCAGCCTGAGGAGTTTGAGTCGATACCCAAAGCTATGTGGTGGGCGGTGGTCACCCTGACGACGGTAGGTTACGGCGATGTCACACCTATCACCAATGCTGGTAAGATATTAGGTGCACTTATCACCATACTTGGCGTTGGTCTTGCGGCTTTGCCAGCGGGTATCTTGGCGACGGGTTTGGCAAATGAGCTCAGTCAGCGCCGAGAAGAGCTTGAGCAAGATTTTCGCGAACAACTGGTCGATAGTGATTTTGATTTGGTGCAAAATCAGATGATGATTGAAAAGATTCGCCGCGAGCTTGGATTGGATAAGGAGCAAGCGCAAGAAATCGTACTGCAAGTACTGCGCGAAAAAGAGCTTGAGCGCCGAGAAAAGGAAGTGCGACAAAAGAATTTTTGTCCGCATTGCGGTGAGCCGTTAGAATAAGAGGAGTATGTAAAAATTCTTATTTAAAAAGAACAAGGGTAAAACGTTAATTAGCGTTTTACCTTTTTTTAATCGATAAGTTTTTTAATTGATAGCTAAAAACCAATCTAATATTGGTTATACATCAGTTATACATAGCTGGCGTAATCGGTAGAGCGCGTGCCAATTCATGCGCCACTTCTTGCGCGGCGGTTGCTAAATCTTTTGCAGGTAGCGGTAGATTTTGCAAGGTCAAATGCCAATCGTCCACTTCTCGCTGCAAATGTGCCGCCCAAAGCGTCACACAGTCGCGTGGTAGCTGCTTTAAATTAACCTCAAAAACGCGGTTGCCTTCATCATCGCTTAAATGAATCTCACCTTTTTTGACTCTGCTAAACGGTAGGTCGTGGTAAGAGTTAGCGATTAAGGCAATGTGAGTGATATGCGCGGGTATTTTATCCAAATAAATTCTGATTTGCTCTTGGTCAAGGGGCGCAAGATACATCGCTTGTTCACCGCGGTCTTTGCCGTTGAGACTATCGCCTTGATGTTTGACGGATTGTGCCTTATCCCGTAACTGTTTAAACCAAACGATATCGCTGATGGTGCAGTTGTCGTTATATAGTACGCAGGCCAAATCAATATCAATCGCGCCTTCATTTTTCTTAAAGCGTTTTTTTAGGTTTTTAAATAAGCCTTTTTGCTCAATCTTAGTAAATTCATAATTGAGCGCAAAAAATAATGTCCCCGTGTCTAAACCCAGCGCTCTTAAACTGTCTGAAAGTAACGGTGATGGGGTAGTGGCTGACATAATATTCCTTTTGGGTTTTTAATCTTGTATTAGGTTTTTAATTAAGATAAACGTTGGCGTATTGGCTACAGCGGTTAAATTTTTATCATCGTTAATAGTTATCATAAATAATCATTAGCCACCTTTTTATTGTCGCTATGCATCAGTGATGGGTTTATCTAAAACCGCTTGATATAGGAGCGCAGGTTTGGCGTCTAATAGACCACTGCCAAAGCCACGTAGCCACCAAACCAGCTGTGAGGTTAAGTTGACGGTTGCGCGTATGGTTAGGGTTTCATCACTACTGATGGTCACGGTCTGGTCGTCACTCAGCTTGCTTTCCGTTAAGCTTTTGCCCGCTTGTTTGGTAAATTGTAGCTCAACGGCGGTATGTTTGCCACGATCGGGTAGCTGACTAAATAGAGGATGGCTAAAGCCCATGCCACCTGCATCTAAATAGTTATCGAGGTGGAAATTATCAGGGGTTTGAGCCGCGCTTTCTAGTATCTCAACGCTGGCAAAGCGGTGGAGGGCAAAGGTACGAATAATTACGTCTGGGTCATCGGTACGCGTCGCCAATAAGTAAATAATCACCCCACGCTGGATGATAGCAATGGGATTTAGAATGTATTCGCTGGCTTGGGATTTATCGCTACGAGTATAACTGGCTTTTATTTGTAGTTGATAAAACAACGCATGATAAATATTGTCTTTACTTTCCAAATCAATATGCGGCGCAATCAAAGGCTGCGAGGCAGGCTCGATACGCACCCTATCAATCCATGAATGGGTGACTTTGCTGTTTTTAAGCTGCCGGCGTGCCAAATCAAACCAAGGAAAAAGCTCATCTAAAATAACCGGCGGCAGCAGCTGGCTTAGATTGGCTTCGACCATATTAAAGGCAACCGCTTGCGATAAATTCATATGCGGTAAGCTTTGCAGCGGCGCATCGTCTTTCCAACGCCAGCCTTGTGGATTGGCATTGTTTTTTTCGATAGGAAAGCGTTTGGCAAGGGCATTTAAATCGCGTTGCACGGTGCGTAAACTGATATCAAAACCTGCCAATTTAAGCTGCTCGTAGACATGTGTGGTACCTACCCAACGATTGCGCTGCAACTGCGACAATACTTGCCATTGTCGCGCCGTCGTCGCTGCACCATGGCGATTACCTACTGCTTCCTCAGACGCTTTATTCTCTGTTACAACTTCGTCATTTTGCGCAGCTAATTCTTTCGTTACTTCTTTAGTCACTAGCGCAGTTGCTTGCTTAGTATTAGCTGCTTGCGATTGAAGACCATCGGCGTCAGTAGAATGTACAGTCATTAAAGATAACCTTTATTCAGTCACGAGTTTAATTTTTATAAGGGTATTATTTATGAATACAGCTTATTAAAACAGCAAAGCGCAAAAAACTCATCATCGCAGAAAAGCATATCAGCGTCTAGAGTTGCTCTGCTGTAGTTGCGCAGCAGTCATCTTGTTCTTTCTTGGCTTTTTTTTGCTTATCTTGTTTTTTTTGACGTTTGGCCTTACGCCTCTTTTTATCCTTTTTCTTCGATTTTTTATCATCGACTTCGTCATCAGCGTTTTGATTTTCATCCCAAAGCATCAACCGACTTAACACTTTACCAAATAGAGTGTCTTTACGGTAGCGACCTTTTTTATTCATGGTATCGACAGGCAGACCCGTCATTAAGGTCAAGGCTTCACTAAGCGTCTGCACGCCATAAATATGAAATTGCTCTGCTTGAACAGCGGCGATAATATCGTCACGTAGCATTAATTGTTTGACATTGGCCATTGGGATAACCACGCCTTGTTGTCCGGTCAGCTCTTGCTCGCGGCAAGCGTCAAAGAAACCCGCGATTTTAGAATTGATACCGCCGACGGCTTGGACTTCGCCTAACTGATTCATTGAGCCGGTAATTGCAAAAGATTGATTGATCGGGACGTTTGCTAAAGCGGACAGCAGCGCACAGCCTTCACTGACCGTGGCACTATCACCATCGATATGAGCGTAACTTTGCTCAAAAGCGAGCGAGGCGCTAAAGTTGAGCGCATGATGCTGACTAAATAAGGCGCGCAAATAGCTGGTCATAATCAGCATGCCTTTAGCGTGTAAGCTGCCGCCCAAATCGACATCCCGCTCGATATCGAGGATTTCGCCAGCGCCAATATTTGGCTGAATAACCGCGGTCAGACGCGCAGGCATACCAAACTCGCTATCCGCGTAGCTGACGACGGTGAGCGCATTGACTTGTCCGACCGCATCACCTTGGGTCTGAATCAGCTGCTGGCCATTTTTTAGCTCATCCCAATAAAGGTCGCGCAAGTATCCTGAGCGCTCGTCCATATCGTCAATAGCGTGGGTCACGTGTATGGCGCTAACGATGTTTTTACCGCTCAAACGTGCATGGCGGTTGGATTCATGCAACAGCTTAATCAATAAATCACTATGCAAACTCAAGCGGTCTTGGTCTTCGGCTTGTAAGCTTAAATGCTCAAGTAAGGCAGCTTGGGCGCTACTATCAAACGGATAAAGGTTGGCATGGTCAATGATGTCAGCCATTTTTGCCACCAATGCTAATTCATGTTCAGGGCTACGTGTCACATCGTCGTGAAAGTCGGCACGTACTTTAAATACCGCATCAAACTCTGCCTCAAGCTCGAGTAATTCGTAATATAAATCCGCTTCGCCAAGCAAAATTACCTTAATATCAAGGTCAATCGGTGCGGGTGCAAGCGACAAACTGCCTGTCAAGGTTAGCATCTGCTCAAGGCTAGATAGTCTGATTTTGCGAGATTGCAGGGCGCGTTTAAGGCCTTGCCAGGCGTAAGGATGCTCAAGCAGATGACTGGCTTCTAACAACAGATAACCGCCATTGGCACGGTGCAGGGCGCCTGCTCGAATCATACTGACATCGGTGGTCACTGTGCCCAATTGGGTGATTTGCTCGACATGACCCAATAGGTTTAAATGCGTCGGCAAATCTTCAAAGATGACCGGGGCGCCACTATCTGGCGCGTGACTGACAATGACGTTGACGGCATAGCGGCTCGGCGTTGTGGCAAGAACGGCCGTCACAAACTCCTCATCATCACCGTTAACGATGCGCTCGACATGAGTGACCATATCGGCAAATACGGTTTTTAGATACTCGACAACCAAGGGATGAGCAGCAAATTGCTCATAAATAGGCGCAAATAAAGGTTGTAGCGCACGACGTGCAATATTGCGATGCAGTGCTTCAATGGCATCATTGGCTTCGTCTTCTAATTGCTCTAGCGCAATGGTTAGCTGGCTTAAGCGCTTTTGCATATGGTTTTTTTGGGCAAAATTATTCAGCTCAGCTTCATATTCGCTTTTGCCGTATGCGTTGCCATACTCGCTGTTAGCATTATCATCATCAAGATTATTTTTAGTAGGGGGCGCAGTTTTTTCTTCTGTTGTTTGATTTTTTTGGCTACTAGAAATTTTTGAATGGTCAGTGCTCTGATGATTTTCTTCGGTAGATAACTTGCTAGGATGGACAAATACCGCTTTATTATCAAATGCGCGAAACGTCAGTGCCAAATCGTACTGTTTACCTTCGGTATTAAGGTCATCGTAAGCCTGACTTTCTTTTTGATGGGTGTCATTTTTAATCGCTTCGATTTTGCTTTGATACTGGTCGCTACGAAAGCGTTGGCTAAGTCGTTTTTTGGCTTGCTGCCATAGTTGATTAACCTGTTGCTGCAATATCTGCCCTTGTCCGGCAGGTAGACGTAGCGCTTGCGGTGTACGCGGGTCGGTAAAATTGTGCACATAAACCCAATCATCTGGCGTCGGTGCGTCAGCGGCAATTCGTTGTAATAAACGATTTATAACCGTGCGTTTACCTAAACCATTTTCGCCCGCGGCAAACACATGATAGCCGCTGGCATGAATATCCAGCGCCGTCTGCAAGGCTTTCAGGGCGCGCTGTTGCCCAAAGCCGACATCTAAATCAGGGGCAGTGCGGGTATCGCTCGGTAGCTCATCAGGATTGGTATAACGCTTCAGCTGCTCGGCACTAATAAGACAGCGCTCATTAACCTCGATAAATACCGGATGAGGCGTATTAGGCATATCTAAAGTGCGCTCTTGTTCATCAGTTTCGTCCGCCTTTATTGCTGTCGGCTTTGTATTGGCTGGCTTAGATGCTTTTGTTACTGCTGAATTTTTAACAGGTGTTGCCATAGATTTGCTGTCTTTTGAATCTTGATTTATAGGAGTGTTTTGCGGTTCGGTCATAGTTATATAGTAAGTCGTTTTAAAAGGGTGGAATGGTTATTGATTTTTTGCTGTTTGCGCTTTAAGTTTAGGAATGTATTTTTAATCATGCTTACATTTATAATAGTAAATAAGAACATCTTACAAGATATCGGCGCGTTTTAGACAAGACATTCAGCGCAGTTTTGTATCATAGTAAAGTGAAAGTTTTAGCTTATTAGGCTGTAATAATAGAGATTTTATTACGATGACTTGCTAATTATTCAACAAGATAAGCCCTCGACATAGGCGTAGATAGTATAAGATGGCGTACATTGGCGCAATCTGCAACTATTCAATGAGCAGAGCGCATGATAAAATAGACGGTTCACATGTTAAAACTGGATAACCCGTATGTCAGATTCTACTAAAACCTCTTCATCGTCTGCTAGCACGGGTAACAGTCATATTGACCCGACAGGCTTTGTAAAGCTCGGTGCGCAATTACCTAAGCTGGCCACTATGCTCGCGCAAGCAATAGATGAGTTGAGTCTTACGTTAAGCGCACAACAGCAGCGCACGTTATTATTGTATTTAGACCAGCTTTTATTATGGAATAAAGCGTATAATCTGACCGCGATTACCGATCCAGTCGAGGCGCTTATCAAACATATCATCGATTGTTTGGCTATTATAACGCATTTACCGTCAGGGTCGCTGCTTGATATTGGTACGGGAGCGGGCTTGCCAGCGGTGATTATCGCTATCTGTCAGCCTGAGCGCCAATGTACCGCCCTTGATAGCAATCAGAAAAAAATTCGTTTTATTAAGCAAATCAGTAGCGAGCTTGGTTTGAGTAACATGCACCCAATCGCCTCGCGTATTGAAGCGCATGAAGCCAGCTATGAGGTGGTAACGTCGAGAGCTTTTGCTAGCTTGATTGATTTTGTCGAAGTGGCGCAGCCGCGCTTGGCAGAAAATGGCTATTTATGCGCGATGAAAGGCAAAGCGCCAAGCGATGAAGAGCTACAGGCGCTAAGTGACGCTTGGCAGATAAGAACGATTGCATTAAAAGTACCGCGTTTACAAGATAGTCGTCATTTAATTGAATTATCTTATAAAAATGTCTAAGCTATGAGCACGTCACGCTATGTGAGGCAACAATTGTTCTTTAGTCATAAGTGGCGTGTACGCTGGTGTCTAAATAGACTTATAGGTAAGTGTCAGGTATTTGAGTAATATAATAAGCTTGAGCGGCAAAAATACTGTAGTAAAAATCAGTAACAGATTCTAATTAAATTGAGTGAGTGTATGGAAATCATAGCGATTGCGAATCAAAAAGGCGGCGTGGGGAAAACCACGACGGCAGTAAATTTGACCGCCAGCTTAGCGGCCAAGCGCAAGCATGTACTACTGATTGACTTAGACCCACAGGGCAATGCGACCAGTGGCACAGGTGTCGATAAGAACGCCTTGGACTTGACCATCGCTGATGTACTGCTTGATGGCGTTGCGCTATCTGAGGCGATTGTGAGTAGTCCAGCTGGGTTTGATGTCATCGGCGCCAATCGTGATTTGGCAGGGATGGACATTACTTTAATGAGCAAAACCAATAGTCATGAGCTCTTTAAGACGGCAATGGCGCAGTTGGCCAAGGATCAAATCGCGACCAATAAATCTGCTTACGATTATGTGATTATCGACTGTGCACCAAGCTTAAACTTGCTGACGATTAATGCATTAGTTGCCACCGATAGCGTTATTATTCCCATGCAGTGTGAATATTATGCCCTAGAAGGTTTGGCGGATTTGTCGCAGACGATTGAGCGTCTCACTGAACTTAATCCTAAGCTCTATATTCGCGGTGTGGTCAGAACCTTATTCGATGCGCGCAATACCTTAGCGCGTGATGTGTCTGCTGAGTTAGAGGCGCACTTTGGTGATATTATGTATAAAACTCATATTCCAAGAAATATTCGTTTGGCTGAAGCGCCCGCACATGGCTTGCCAGTTATTGCTTACGAGAGATGGTCAAAAGGTGCGCGCGCCTATCAAAAACTGGCGGCTGAGGTGATAAAGCAGAGCGCATCATTATAAGTTCATGTTGCAAGTTAATAAAAGAACAGCAAATTATATTTATCAGTAAGCCGGTATTTAGCAATATTTGGCTTTTTATTTTAGCGTTAGAGGATAGGTAATCATGGCAAAGAAAAGAGGGTTGGCTGCCAATCGAGGCTTAGATGCCTTATTAGGGTCAATCAAAAAAGAAAAGCAAATTGCCGCCTCTGCCTTACAAGATGACACGGTAGTGCGTGAGCATACTGAGTCAACCAAAATACCACAACCTATTAAGCAAGAAGATAGCACAGCTGCGGCTGTTAACAAGCCTTCTGCCTTGCCAGTGTCTGAACAAACCACTGACAATAATAATCGTAAAGCGCGGACGATAAAAAAAGCCCCTGCTAATAAAGCGCGCGCGAACGTCACAGAAAATAGCGCTTCTGAAGACCAAATCAGCTTGGTACAAATCGATGTCACGCGTCTGCAAGCAGGTAAGTATCAGCCGCGCCGTGATATGAGCGAAACGGCGCTGGCAGAATTGGCTTCTTCTATTGAGCAGCATGGCGTTATGCAGCCGATTGTTATTCGTCCATTACTGGCGAATGAAGATAAAAGCGAAGCATTGGTGACGCATGAGATTATCGCTGGCGAGCGCCGCTGGCGTGCGGCAAAAATGGCGGGTAAATCGGTTATACCAGCGATTGAACGTGCACTATCTGATGAATTGGCCATTGCGCTGGCCTTGATTGAAAATATTCAGCGCGAAGATTTATCGGTGATTGAGCAGGCGGCTGCCCTGCAGCGCTTTCATACAGAATTTGGTATGAGTCACGCCATGATTGCCGAAGTCGTTGGTAAAGCGCGTACCACGGTATCGAATCTTTTGCGCTTGAATCAGCTGCACGATACAGTTAAAGACCATTTAGCAACTAGCGCTTTAGATATGGGCCATGCGCGTACCCTGTTGGCGCTATCATCAGAACAGCAGCCTATCATTGCGCAAAAAATCATTGATGCAGGCATGACGGTACGCGAAGCTGAAAAGCTAGTGAAATCTATCCTACAGCCAGCACCAAAAGCTAATCGTGCCGAGCAAGTACAGTCTCGCGATGTTGAGCGCTTAACCCAGCGTTTAACTGACATGTTAGGCGCAGAAGTAAAGCTCAAACATAAAAAAGATGGGCAGGGTAGCGTTGAGATATTTTTTCACAATCATGATCAGCTAGCGGCTTTGATCAAGCATATAGAAGCGCAGGCTTAATATTTTTATTAAAAATACAAACGTAAAACCGTCTTTTAATAATTAACAAAAACATAGAAGAGAGTGCGTATGTGGGAGCTGGTAAAAGCAGGTGGTTGGCTGATGACCCCTATCGTGGTGTGCTCAATATTGGCGTTAGTAATTATTATCGAGCGCAGTCATACGTTGCAGTTTAATAAAATTGTACCTAATAGATTGCGCGAACAGCTGATAACCCGCCTCCGTGAGAACGGTGATATTGGCCGTACGCAGCTGATGAATGTCAAAGAGAAAACCCCTTTAGGCGATATTCTAGCGACCGGTCTGCTGTATCGTCAATATGGCCTCGACTCAATGACAATGCATATGCAAAACCGCGCCAGTGTACAAGTGCATCAGTTAGAAAAAAAACATTAATATGCTCGGCACCATTGGGGCGATTGCGCCATTGCTTGGTTTGCTAGGTACGGTGTTGGGTATTATCTCGTCATTTCTAGCGATTACTGATGGCGCGATGCAAGACCCAACGATGCTAGCTGCTGGCGTGTCACAAGCATTGATTACTACGGCGGCTGGTATGATTGTGGCTATTCCGGCTCTGGTTGCTTACCGCTATTTTCAGCGCCGTATTATCGATATCAATGCGCAGTTTGTAACGCAAGCGGGACTGATGATTCAAGAATTGTATGATTATCAATTGCTAGACAATACGCATGCCTCTACCATGTCTCTACCTGCTAATGGGTCGGAAACAACTAAAACTAAGGGTTATGAACTTTCACTTGACACCTCGGATTTAGAGACAGCCGCTACAGCAACTTAATTGTGTGATGTCACTTATTTGTTGAATCTGTACATTGCAGCCCATTAAAGAGAGCGATATGCGTTTTAGAAAACCGACCGTTGAGCCACTTGAAATCAATCTGACGCCGATGATTGATTGTTTATTATTTTTAATCGTATTTTTACTGCTTGCCACCTCGTTCAATCACTTTAGCCGCTTAAATATTATTCTTCCGGAAGCGGAAGGGGTAGCATTAACAGAAGAGCAAAACAGTATTGAAGTCGCTGTGCAAGAAGATGGCAGTTATTTGGTTAATGGCATCACCCTTGCGAGTAGCGATGAGGCCGAGCTGACTAACATGCTTCAGCAAGAAGCGGGAAGCAATCGTGATATGCTATTTGTCATTGCTGCTGATGCAAATGCTACCCATCAATCGGTGGTACGGGTCATGGATATCGCTGGTAAACTGGGTTTTTTAAATCTCAATATCAGTACGGTTGTGCCACTTGGGCAGCCTTTACCAGAATCTGCGCCGCAGTAAATTTTAGGGCGTTTGATATATTGCTACAGTAAAAACATCAAACGCCACTATCATAACCCTTGGTGTTTTTACTGCTGTATTTTATGTTCACTTGCTACTGCTGCATTTGTGTCATTTCTTTTTATACCTAAATTGAGGCTTTTATGAGCCAAGCTTATCAACCTGACTCTAAAAAAAATTCTGCTAAAAAGTTGTCAGCAGCGCCATCAAATACGCCTAGGCATAGGACTTTATTGCGGCTATTAAGCTACCTTAAACCTTATTGGTGGGCGCTAATCTTGGTCATAATAGGCTTTGCGATTAATGCGGCAACAGAGATTTGGATTGCCAAGTTATTGCAATATATCACTGATGCCATCAATCAAAACGATCAAAGCAAACAGGACTTATTTCCATTTATTATCGTGGCGCTGTTTTTTGTCCGCGGCGTGGGCAGTTTTTTGGGTAATTACTATACGGCTTTGGTATCGCGCAATCTTGTTTATGAGTTACGCGTTCAAGTGTTCAATAAGCTTTTGCGTTTGCCAAGCTCGTTCTATCTGGCAAATCCAGCAGGGACTATTTCATCCAAGCTCATTTTTGATGTTGAGCAGGTAACTGCAGCCAGTACTGATTCAATGAAAACCTTGTTGCGCGATGGTTTGACCGTGGTGGCTTTGATAGGTTTTTTGCTTTATAGCAACTGGCGTTTAACCTTAATTTTATTTGTGGTGCTACCGCCGATTTTATGGTTGATACGGGTGGCCTCAAAGCGTTATCTAAAGCTGTCTAAAGGCATTCAAGAAACCATGGGTAGTGTCAGCCACATCACCAATGAGGTCATCGGCGGCTATCAGGTAGTGAAAAATTATGGCGGACAAGCGTATGAAGCCAAGCGTTTTGATATAACCTCAAAGAAAAACTTGCGCCAAGGCATGAAGGTCGTGGTGACCAATAGCATCAATACCCCAGCGGTGCAGTTATTGATGGCGATGGCGATGGCGGTCGTTGTATGGCTCGCGCTGCGTCCTGCGGTAATAGATAATATCTCGGCAGGTGAGTTTATCTCCTATATTGCTGCCGCAGGATTATTAAGTAAGCCGGTGCGCTCACTCACTGATATCAATCAAAAATTGCAAAAAGGGCTTGCCGCGGGTGAGTCAATCTTTACTTTGTTGGATGAGCCAGAAGAACAAGACACAGGCATACTTAGCCCGACTTTAGCAGGTGACATTCAGTTCGATAATGTCAGTTTGGTTTATCCTGATTCAACGGTGGCGCTGCGTGATTTTACTTTGGATGTGCGTGCAGGCGAGACGATAGCACTGGTCGGCCGTAGCGGCGCTGGTAAGTCTTCACTCGTTAACTTACTCACGCGTACTTTAAATACGTCCTCGGGGCAAATCACCCTTGACGGTATGCCAATTGGCGACATCAAGCTTGAAAGCTTGCGCGCGCAAATTGCGATGGTCAATCAGCAAGTGGTACTGTTTAATACCACGGTGTTTAATAATATTGCCTATGGCAGCTTGGCAAATAAAACTCAAGCTGAGGTCGAGCGCGCTGCAAAAGACGCTTTTGCCCATGATTTTATTATGAAAATGCCAAATGGCTATCAAAGTGAGATTGGCGCTGAAGGCTTGCAGCTGTCAGGTGGTCAACGTCAGCGTATCTCGATTGCGCGTGCGTTATTGAAAGACGCACCGATTTTGATTTTAGATGAAGCCACCAGTGCCTTAGATAATGAGTCAGAATACTATATTCAAAAAGCACTCGATAACGTCATGAAAGATAGGACGACACTGGTGATTGCCCATCGTTTAACAACGATTGAATCAGCTGACCGTATTGCGGTGTTAGATAGTGGTCAAATTGTCGAATTAGGCACCCATGAAGAGCTAATGCAACTACATGGCCATTATGCGCAAATGTACGCGCGTGATTTTGAATAAAGATGGCTGCATAACTAGGATAAATAACACATCATCATGAGTATTGAAACCACAATGACGCGTGCCTGGCAACGTCAGGCTGCTTGGCTCTGGCTGCTACTGCCTGTCAGCTGGTTGTATGGATTCATTACGATGGTGCGCCGTCAGGCTTATCAGGTAGGCCTGTTTTCCAGTTATCGTGCGCCTATTCCGCTGATGGTGATTGGTAATATCACGGTAGGCGGCAGCGGTAAGACACCGTTGATTATTGCCTTGGTTACTCATCTGCAAAAACAAGGTATAAAAGTAGGCGTTATCAGCCGCGGTTATGGCGGTGATAGCAGCAAAATGCCCGCTTTGGTGCATGCCGATACCTTACCAAGCATCGTAGGGGACGAGCCCTGTTTAATCGTCAATATGACAGGTGCGGCGATGGCCGTTTGCCCCAATCGTAAGCAGGCTATTACCACCTTATTAAATGCTTATCCCGACTTACAACTGATTATTGCTGATGATGGCTTGCAGCATTATGCGCTGCAACGTGATATCGAATGGATTGTGGTCGATGCGTCGCGTGGCTTTGGTAATCAGCAGCTGCTACCAACCGGTTTTTTACGTGAACCCATGTCGCGCTTAAAAGGCGCAAATGTGGTTTATCATGAAAAAGCGGATAGGACGACCGAAGATAATAAGCAAGCTCAATCCAATCGTTTAACCATGCATCTACAAGCGGATAAATTGCAGTCTTTATGGCCTTCTGCTGTTGAGATAGATGGTTTCAGTGTCGCAGCAAAAACGCCTATGCCACTTATGCCACCTATACCAAATGGTCGGGTACATGCGGTAAGCGGTATCGGTTATCCGCAACGTTTTTTTGATACTTTATTGTCGCTTGGCTTTGATGTCATTGGGCACGCTTATCCTGATCATTATGATTTTAGCTTGACTGAGCTTTTACAATATAGCGAGCTGCCGATCATTGTCACCAGTAAAGACGCGGTCAAAATCAGAGCGTTACTAATAGATACGTCTAGCCACCAACCACTTAACGATGAATATCAAGAACTCGTTAATCGCTTATGGGTATTGCCAGTGACTGCGGTGTTATCAGACAGTTGCTATGTCAACTTACAGCAGCAATTAAAAGCTTTAAATATTAATTTATCTAAAAGCACAAAAGCGTAAATGATTTTATAGGAATAAACCATGTCGTCAGACTTAATATCAGCTGAAACAATGCCAATTGAAGCTGCGCCAGCCAAAACTCATATTGTTATTCCTGCGCGCTTTAAAAGCACGCGCTTACCCGGTAAGCCATTATTAAAGATTCATGGCAAACCAATGATACTGTGGGTGGCCGAAAAAGCACAGTTGGCTGATTTTGCTGACGATATGTGTATTGCGACTGATGATGAGACGATTGCTAAAGTTTGCACAGAGGCAGGTTTTGATGTGGTGATGACCAGTAATGAGCATGCGTCAGGGACTGACCGTTTGGCTGAAGTTGCTGCTATCAAAGGCTGGGCTGAGCATGATATCGTGGTCAATATGCAGGGTGACGAACCTCTGGTACCGCCGTTATTATTACAGCAAGTCAAAGCCCTGCTAATGCAAGATAGCGACAGCGTGATGGCGACTTTATGCGAGCCTATCGAAGACTACGAAACTTTTATGCGCCCATCGGTCGTAAAAGTTGTCAGTCAGACTTCCAGCAATTTACAGCGTGCATTATATTTTAGCCGTGCACCGATTCCGTGCGACCGTGATGTGGTTTTGGCAAACGATAAAAATATACAGCAGCAAGCACCAAAAAAAGCTTATCGTCATTTGGGGTTATACGCTTACAGAGTTAGCTTGTTACAGCAATTTGTACACTGGCCGCAAACGCCGCTCGAGATATTAGAAAGCCTAGAGCAATTACGAGTTTTAGAAAATGGTGGTCAAATTGCTATTGCCACTGCAAGCTGTCATCTACCAGCCGGCGTCGATACTCAAGAAGATTTGAATCGGCTAAATGCAATGAGCTTAGTCGATTTTCAAAATTGCTGATACAATATAATTGGCAATAGCCTAAGCAAGCTAATTGGTATGTTCAATTATTCAAATATTCTACGTGTATTAGCGTGTATAGCATACTAAAGGTATTGAGCGGCGATTAGGTGATTATGAGTAAGATAACCAAAATGACAACTGAAATGACAAGCGCATTGCCTTTGACGGATAATATATATTTTGCACCGCTATTACCATGGCAAAACGAGCTATGGTCACAGCTGACCAAGCGGGTGTTGATGCCGCAGCAATCTTTGCCGCACGCGCTTTTAGCCGCTGGTATGCAGGGCATGGGCAAGCGCGCTTTTGTTTGGCGTTTGGTGGCGTGGTTATTATGCCGAGAGCGCGAGCACAATCCGCTTGGCGCTTGCGGTATTTGCGAGAGTTGTCAATGGCTCAGATCAGGGACACATCCAAGCTTACAAGTTCTGCCACTTATTAGTATGCCAGTCAGTGCCGAACATGCTGATGCTAAACAAGCAGCAACTAACAGCGCAAAAGACAAAAAATCTGCCAAAGCTGCTAATAACGCTGCGTTAAAAATAAAGGTCGATGATATCCGTGCTCTGCAGCCATTTATTTATCAAGGCGGGCAGGGCGTGCGGATATGTGTGCTCGATTACGCAGAGCAAATGACGGTTGCAGCGGCTAATGCGTTGCTCAAAACCTTGGAAGAGCCGCAAGCCCAAGTACATTTATTCCTCATCAGTGATACTCCAGCGCAGTTACTGCCAACCATAAAAAGCCGTGTTCAGCAGTTGGCACTACAGACCATTGAACCTGCCGTTGCAGTTGACTATGTGACTCATGCTTTAGGTAGTACGGTCAATCGTGAGGCGGTCGGTACGGCGGCCATTGAGCAGCTGATACAGTTGGCAAATGGCGCGCCTTTAGCCGCGGTCGCCCTTGCGCAAGCACCATGGTATAGCAAGCGCGCACTATGGCTGACAACGTGGCAAGCGCTGCGTAGCGGCAAGCGTAGTAGCATAGCGGCAAGCGACTATTGGCAGACCCAGCTTAGTATAAGCGAGTTTATTCAATTGTCGGAGCTAATGCTCGTTGATATACGCCGAGTATGCTTGGGTCTTGATGCGCTGCAAAAGGATATTGATTTACCAGCGTCTTTACACAGTCATCAACCTACTGAAAGTAGTTTAGAGACGTTTATAAAAAGTATGCAAGAAATAAAAACCGCTCTACAACAAAATGTGCAAGAAAAATTCGCTTATGATAAGCTGATGCAAGAATTGGCTTATCTATAAATTAAAAAAAATCTCACATATAAAGGAAGCGGACTATGGCAATGCCAGGACGTGGCGGGATTTTAACCTGCCATATTGAAGATATGGAAACGTTATACGCAAGCTATTTATCCTTTGTGACCAATGGCGCATTATTTGTGCCGTCTGATAAAACCCAAAAGCTGGGCGATGAAGTGTTTATTGCCGTCACTCTGCCCAATTCTAGCGAACGCTTACCGATGAATGGTAAAGTGGTTTGGATCAATTCAAAAAGCCAAAGCGGCCGCCCAGCAGGTTTTGCGGTACAAATAGGCACTGATGTCGCTGGGCTAAGAATCAAAAACGAGGTCGAGCGCTTATTAGCCGGTAAGCTTGATAGCTTGCAGTCGACTTATACGATGTAGTGTTTTTACAGAGCGTGAAATGTATTTGCTATTAGCATAATACATTTAGCGAAAAAATGAAAAAAGCAGCCGTTATATTGATGAGGCTGCTTTTTTATGCGCCGTATTTTGTTAAATAATACGTGCATGCATTTAGCTAATAGCGCGGTGGTACATACATATCATCGGGAATTGGCTCGCGGTAATATTCATCATCGCGCTTGCGTTCGGGCAATTCAATCTCATCGCGCGGTACTTCTTTATAGGGGATTTGCTCAAGCAAATGAGCAATACAGTTTAGCCGAGCGCGTTTTTTATTATTGCCTTCGACCACCCACCACGGCGCTTCAGGAATATGGGTGCGCTCAAACATGGTCTCTTTGGCTTTGGTATAATCCTCCCAGCGCCGACGTGATTGTAAGTCCATCGCTGACAGCTTCCACTGCTTAAGTGGGTCGTGAATCCGGCTCATAAAGCGCGAATGCTGCTCGTCATCGGTAATCGAAAACCAGTATTTAACCAAGCGAATACCTGAGCGCACCAGCATACGCTCAAATTCAGGCACCGATTGAAAGAACTCTTCGTACTGGGCATCGGTACAAAATCCCATGACGCGTTCAACGCCCACACGGTTATACCAGCTGCGATCAAACAAGACAATCTCGCCAGCGGCGGGCAAGTGCGCTACATAACGCTGGAAATACCACTGTGACTGTTCGCGTTCGGTTGGTGCGGGTAGCGCAGCAACGCGGCAAACACGCGGGTTTAGACGCTGAGTGATACGCTTGATAGCGCCACCTTTACCCGCAGAATCGCGCCCTTCAAATATCACCACAATGCGCTCGCCGTATTCGACCACCCAATCTTGCAGTTTGATAAGCTCTCGCTGTAGTCGCAGTAATTCTTCAAAATAAGTACGCCGATCGAGCTTTTCTTGCTCACTCATCGCGCGGCCATCAAAACGAAAGTCGCGCACATAATCGTCTATCTCATTTTCCAGCTCTTCGTCATAGCTGTCGATCAAATCTTGATGCATTTTGCGGCGTAGCTCATCGCCAAACACTTCTTTATCCATACGGGTAATAAAGCTGTCTTGTTCGAGTGCTGACAGTTCTTGCCGCTTGGGGGTATTTAAGGTTTGTCGGTCAATCGATGAGGGACCTTTGCTCATAATAAGCTCCTAAGCAATATTTTTATGGTTATTATTCATTATGATAGTTCTATATGTGGTTTATTACTCTAGCACATTTACAATAACGCTATGAGTACGCCGTGTTTACTTGTTGCAGTCTTTTTAATATTTTTTTCAGCCACAACAAAAAACACCCTTTAATCATCAGATTAAAGGGTGTTTTAAAAGCTTAACGCTATTTATTAACTAATGGCTTATTTCTAATGACATCAGTGAGAATATTATTTCTCTAAGATGCAAGTAACGCCTTGACCGCCAGCGGCGCAGATTGAGATAAGTGCGCGACCTGAACCTTTTTGGTCTAACAATTTGGCAGCAGTGGCTAGGATACGCCCACCGGTTGCGGCAAATGGATGACCTGCGGCAAGTGATGAGCCATTGACGTTTAGCTTGCTACGATCGATAGAGCCTAGTGGCGCATCAAGACCCAAACGCTCTTGACAGAACTTCTCATCTTCCCAAGCTGCTAGCGTTGATAACACTTGTGAGGCAAACGCTTCATGAATTTCATAGAAGTCAAAATCTTGCAGCGTTAAACCAGCGCGCTCAAGCATACGCGGTACCGCATAAGCTGGCGCCATGAGTAAACCTTCTTTATCGCCAGATTTACCGATAAAGTCAACGGCAGCCGTTTCTTGATGAACGATGTATGCTAGTGGTTTAAAACCACGCTCTTTGGCCCATTCGTCATTGGCTAATAGCACACAAGAGGCACCATCGGTTAGCGGCGTCGAGTTAGCGGCTGTCATGGTTGGGTTGGCATTCTTTTTACCAAACACGGGTTTTAGTTTAGCAAGCTTGTCTAACGTCGTATCTGGGCGCAAGTTGTTATCGCGCGTCAAACCTTTGTATGGCGTGATTAGGTCGTCAAAAAAACCTTCGTCATAAGCGCGTGCTAGATTTTTATGGCTATTAAAGGCAAGCTCGTCCTGATCTTCACGGCTGATGTTCCATTCAAGGGTGGTAATCGCTTGATGGTCACCCATGGATAAACCCGTACGCGGCTCGCCATTTTGTGGTGAGTCGATCAAATCTTTAGGATTTAAACCCATTAGCGCTTTTAGACGTTGTTTGTTGTCTTTAGCTGCGCCCAATTTGATTAACACTTTACGTAAGCCATCACCAACCGCGATAGGGGCGTCAGAGGTGGTATCCACACCACCAGTAATCGCCGAATCAATGATACCAAGGGCGATTTTATTGGCAGAAGCAAAGGTTGCTTGTAAGCCAGTACCGCAAGCTTGTGAGATATCGTACGTTGGTGTATGTGGGTTCAATGCCGTACTTAGCGTTGCTTCACGCGTCAAGTTGATATCACGGCTCAATTTCATCACCGCACCAGCAACGACTTCACCGACTTTTTCGTCTTGTAAGTTAAAACGCTCAACCAAGCCATCTAACGCGGCGGTTAGCATGTCGGTGTTGCTGACATCTGCGTATGTACCGTTTGAGCGAGCAAAAGGAATACGGTTGCCACCTAGGATAGCGACGCGATGTTGACCCGAGCTCAGGCCAGTTTTGCTTGATTCTTTAGCGGTCGTAGCAGTTGTTTTTGTACTAGCTGTGTCAGTCTTTTTATTGGCATCTTTAGCCGCACTATCATCTTTAGTAGCGTTAGTAGTTTTGCTGTCTTTTGAGCTTTTTTCAGCGGTGCTCTCCTTTTTTGAATCATCTTTTTTAGACTCGTCTTTCTTAGAATTATCTTTATTAGAGCTGTCTGTTTTCGTATCCGCTGTTTTGGCATCCAACTTTTTATCGTCCGCTTGTTTCGGCTCAGCGGTTTTTGAGTTTGCCATTGTGTCAAAAACGTTTGGGTGCTTGGCGTCTTCAGTTGCTGCTTTTTTGGTTGCTGCGTCAGTCGCTGTTTCGGTATTTTGGCTATCACCAGCTTTTACGACGGTCGTTTCAACAACAGGGCTATCAGGGTGATTGTTTTTAGTACTCATAATATTATCCTTAAAAAATATGGGTAGAAGATAAAAGGGAAAAACAAAAGAGAAAAACATAGTACACGGCAGAGAAGGTTAGCATAAGGCGCTTTTTACGCGCTTACTGTATCTCTTTAGCAAACGATGTGACGCTAATTTTAAGCTCATGCCTTCAATGCTAACTATCAAACGCTACTGATTATACTGGTTAGTATTGATTAATAACATTGCATAACGAAGCTTTTGATAATATATTGTTATCTATAAATGCATTTGCCATAACTTATACGTTAGATTTTAACATAAGTGGGGTGTTTTTAAGGCGAGAAAAAGTTGCTATCTTGTATACTGGCTTGTCTACAGATTATGATAGACAGGCGCAGCTTTTGGACTTGTTTTGCATGGAAGTGTATAGTTACAGCAGTTTTTAACCTGTTTACTCATATTAATAATTTTTTTTCTTCTCATTAATTATAGGATTATATTATGTCAGACCGTTATGGTGATTTTGTGCAGTCTTCTATTGGCCGAAAAGTGGCAAAAAATCTAGGCTTGCCGATGCCAGTCGAGTTGGATCGTTTTGATAGTGGACAGCCGTCAGTACGTGGTAGTGTATTGGTTGGCCGTGCTGATGGCGACAATACTGCCATCAGCGAATCAGTTGCCCGTATTTTGTCAGATTTGCATGCTGATGTATTTGTTAATAGCCGTGATGCGGTAAAAGACGCACTGGCTGATGCAGGCGTGAAAGCCAAAGCCAATACCGGCGGCGATGACAAGTTTAAAGTTTTATTGTTTGATGCCAGCAATATCAGCAATGCTGATGAGCTCAAACAAGTGTATGAGTTCTTTCATGCCGTGGCGCGCCGCGTCGAAAAATCAGGTCGCGTTATCGTTATCGGTCGTCCACCAGAAGATTTGAGCGATATTGAGGCGGCATTGGCGCAGCGCTCGCTTGAAGGTTTTGTGAAATCTGTCGGTAAAGAGTTTAAGCGCGGTATCACCGCCCAGCTTATCTACGTGGCAGAAGGCGCTGAAAAGAACCTAGACTCAACGTTACGCTTCTTTGCCTCAGCGCGCTCAGCTTATGTGTCAGGACAAGTGGTACGTGTTACTAATGGCGACAACGTTGATGTCGATTGGACGCAGCCTTTAGGCGGTAAAACTATGCTGGTCACTGGCGCAAGTCGCGGTATCGGTGAAGCCATCGCTCGTGTGTTGGCACGCGAAGGCGCCCATGTTATTTGTCTTGATGTACCGCAGCAGCAAGCGGACTTACAAAAAGTCGCCAGCGAAATCAGTGGTTCAGTATTAACCGTTGATATCACTAGTGAAGATGCGGGCAAAGAAATCGCAGAAGCGGCGCAAAAGCGTGGCGGTTTAGATGCCGTTATTCATAATGCTGGCGTGACCCGTGATAAGACACTGGCAAAAATGGACGAGAAAAAGTGGGATATGGTCATCAATATCAACTTGGGTAGTATCGCCAAGCTAAACCGCTACTTGCTCGATAATGATGTATTAAAAGACCATGCACGTATCGTCTGCGTCTCATCTATCTCAGGTATCGCTGGTAACCTAGGTCAAAGTAACTATGCCACCTCTAAAGCGGGCGTCATTGGTTTGGTAAACGCGACTGCTAAGCAGCTAGAAGACGGCTCTAAAGGCATGACCATCAACGCTGTAGCGCCAGGATTTATCGAAACGCAAATGACAGAAGCCATTCCGTTCGCCATTCGTGAAGCCGGTCGCCGTATGAACTCAATGAGCCAAGGCGGCTTACCAATCGATGTGGCTGAAACCATTGCATGGCTTGCGTCACCAGCTTCTGGTGGACTAAATGGCAACATCGTGCGTGTTTGTGGCCAAAGCTTGTTGGGTGCATAGCTTGTTGGATGCATACTCAGTAAAATAGAGGCAGAATACTGCTCGATAAATGACTAAATCATAGTGAGCAAGCCTGTATTAAGTAGGTAAGAGGGACAAGATTTTTAAATCGACCTCACATATGCTTACGAAAAATTGCTGATAAATTGTAATAAAGCTGCCCGAGGGTGGCTTTTTTATGATAAAAACAGGTATGAATAAAAGCATGTGCCAGTAAAAGAGCTGATAAACAAAACAGTAAATGAACCAGCAGATAAACGCATGCATCGCCTTTTATAGGTCGCGAGATAATTTGCTCCAGCCTCAGTTAGCTTAACCCCATTTAGGATTTATTATGTCAGACAAACATTATGATGCGTTGCCAAAAGCGCATACCACCTATGCCAATATCGTCAAGAGCTTATTGCCTATTGGTAATAACGAAAAGGTCAGCCGCGATCAGTTGCCACAAGCGACGTATTATGTAGATAATTTGCACATCGACCAAAGCAATCTTGATGATTATCGTAAGATTTGTGGTTTCGCCGACAATGGCAAAATACCGATTACCTATTTTTCTGTTTTATCACAGACGTTACAAATGAATATGATGGTCAAAGAGCCATTTCCCTTTGCTATGCTAGGTTTGGTGCATGTGGATAATAGCGTGACGCAGTATCGTCCTATCGGTGAGCGTGAAACGGTAGCGATGGCGGTGAAGTTTGATAATCTACGCGACCATGCGCAAGGCCAGCAGTTTGATTTTGTCACCACCGTTAAGTCAGACGATGAGGTTATTTGGGAAGGCACTTCTACTTATTTGTCACGTGGCAAAAAATCAGGTAGCAAAGATAAAAAAAGCACGCCGCGTCCAGTGACCGTTAAGCCTTTAGTGAATGAAGAAGGCGTGCACAGTATCTTTGAAGTACCAGAAGATATCGGCCGTCGTTATGCGTTTGTTTCAGGGGATTTCAACCTTATCCACTTGCACCCACTATCGGCACGCGCATTTGGTTTTCCAAAAGCCATCGCCCACGGCATGTGGTCAAAAGCTAAATGTCTAGCGCTGATGGATGAGCTACCAGATGCTTGCACGGTCAATGTATCATTTAAGCTGCCTATCTTTTTGCCAGCAGAAGTAGAGTTGATCGCTGAGCCGATAGCAGCATTAAAAAGCTCAGCTGATACTTGCGAATTTGGCTTGTTTAGCGCTAAAAATGACAAGCCGCATCTTGCTGGTGTGATCAAACTGCAAGGCGAAAATCAATAGATTGCGCCATATTTTTAACCTTTATATTTTATTAACCAATTATTCATTATGACTTTACATGACAATGCAACAAAGGTAGCTGCGCCCGATAACTCAGCTACGATAGATGAAGCGGCTGCTAAAGATAACGGTATCGATTTGGAAAATATGTTTGAGCCTTATTTTCGCCCTGATGACAATACCATCGTGTGCGGCGCCCTCGACGACGAAAAAGTCGCTGCTTTAGCGGCGGCTGGCGTTGAGTTGGTGCTTAACTTGCAGCCAGATGACGAGCTAAATTTTGATGAGCGCGCGGCGGTAGAGCGCTCTGGTATGTATTATGAGCAGCTGCCTATCAGCGGGGCTAACGATTTAAAACAGTTAAATATATTGGCGTTTGATAACATCTTGCGTCAGTATCATGGCAAAAAAACCGTCTTGCACTGTGGTTCTGGTAATCGCGCTGGTGCAGCGGTAGCATTGCGTGCAGGCTGGTTACGCGGACGCAAAATGGATACGGCTTTGGAGCGCGGGCGCAGTCATGGTTTGACGAAACTGGAAGAAGAGGTTCATAATCGTTTATTGGTTCCACGCTAGACTCATGGCATACATACCATGTATGGCAAACTGTACGCGTTACATATGAGCGACATGCCACAAAAAAGGCGACCAATAGGTTGCCTTTTTTATGAGCAAATTTCGTCATTAATTAGCTAATGAATTTTTTGACTATAAAAAATGTTTTTATAAATAAAGCGAGTGAAGAATGAAAAATAATAATGAGAAAGCTGATAATCAAAACGTCAATACGTCTACTAATCCTATTATTCAGCAACAATTACAACAATTGCTAACAGATTTGCAGCTTGATGACGCACCAGCGGGTGGGGCTTTAGTTGTTTATCAAGCGGGGCAATGTATTGCTCAAGCCAGTGTGGGAATGGCGCGCGCAGATTTATCATGGAGCCCCGATACCCTATCGCTGAATTTTTCAACAGGGAAAGGGGTGTTGGCGACATTGGTGCATGTGTTGGTCTCCGAGCATATGCTTGATTATGACCGAGCGATTGCGGATTATTGGCCTACTTTTGCCGCGCAAGGAAAAGAACAGATTACTTTACGTAGCGTCATGTCGCATCAGGGCAACTTGTTTTCGATTCAAAGTATCGATGTCGATAACGACACGGTGCTCGATTGGCAGCTCATGCTAGAAAAGGTAGCTGCTATGCCCGTAACGGCGCCTGAAGACAGCGCCTTATATGAGAGCGCTTATAGCGCCTTGGTTTACGGCTGGGTACTGGGCGGCGTGATAGAGGCCGTTACCCATATGTCATTAGCCACAGCGCTGCGTCACTATTTGACTGAGCCGCTAGGAATTGCAGACAGCTGTTATTTTGGGGTGCCAGACGATAAAGTAGATGAAGTGGCTCATTTGGTTAAATATTTCCAAACAGACGAACACGCAGCCCAGCAAATAAGCAATCAGGAGCTGTCGCAAGCGCGTCCTCGCCGCAGCAAACCCGTGTTAAGAGCGGATTCTGAAAATACTTTGCGCATTTATTCAAGCCTACCAAGCTACACTTGTTGGCAAAAAAGAGCGCTAACCAATCAAGCAAGCGAAAATGAAAGCGCAATGGCCGATGAGATGCCTAATTTGGATACAGCAAAAATTAACCGTTTATACTTTAATAACAGCCAGCTTAATCTAAAAAACTATAAATCGGCTCTTGTGTTGGCTAATAAACAACCTATCGATTATTACGATAAACGGACGCTACAAGCCATCATTCCCGCTGCTAACGGCGTAGCGTCAGCGCGAGCATTAGCGACTATTTATGCCATGCTAGCCAATGGCGGTAGCTGGCAGGGGCAGACATTGATTGATGACGCAACATTTAAGCAGCTTTCAACCCCGCAAACCACTGGCATGGATGCGGTGATGCCGGCGAAAATGAACTGGCGCTTGGGCTATCATCGCAGGTTTAGGATTTGTCAAAGTGAAGCTTCTAATATGAGCGCGCAAGGTTTTGGGCACATGGGCTATAACGGTTCGGTTGCGTGGTGTGATCCTGCGCGGCAATTGTCGTTTGCCTTTATCCATAATTTTGATGTAACAATGCTCAATGACGTCCGCCAGTTTGCGCTGACGGAAGCGGTATTAGATTTGATTGACGCTGAAATCTAGTAGATATGCAGCTTTAGCGTACCTCAATATTCTTGTTGCCAGTATGAAAAACAGAAATACAGGTGCTTAAGGGATAAGTAGCAACACTATAACTAACAAAAGTACTGAGGTAGGCGTCCGAAATTACCCACTACCCATGGCGCGGCTTATTAGGCGTGAGCTTAAGCAACCTTGGGGAAATCAAACCATGAATAAAGATAGAGGCCAAAATGACAATTGAGCAGACTATCCAAAGTTTAACAGCGTCTACTTCATCGAAGAAGCCTTGATTGAGGGCGTAAGACAGATAATATAAGGTACCAATACCACGAATACCGAGGGCAGAAATGGCATATTTTTCAGTATAGGGCAGCTTTAATCCTGATAGAGCAATTAATCCGCCAATCGGTCGAATCAATAATAAAAAGGTAAAGCTGACGATATAGACGCGCCATGTCAGCTCAACGCCAGCTTGCAGTCCTTGACCTAAAAACATACCAAAAACCACAAGAACTAAGGACATCAGTAAGCCTTCTGACTGCTCAGCAAAATCGTGCAGCTTTTGGTGATAACTGTGTTCACGCTCCGAGCGCCGAAAAGCAAAGGCGGCGACAAATACTGCAATAAAGCCATAGCTGTGCACATATTCTGCCAAACCATAGGCCAGCAAGGTGAGAGCTATGACGACATAGCCTTGAGAGATGGTGATATTGTGGCTGTATTTTGAAAAGACCAATTTTGCTAGTAATTTACCAACCACAATCCCGACTACCAAACCTGCGCCAATTTTCCACAGCACATCAGTCGTAAACCATTGCCACAGCATTTCACCTGTGAACTGCTGCCCGCCGCTATAAGCTTCCGCGACCTTAATCGCCAGATAAACAAACGGGAACGCCAAACCGTCATTTAACCCTGCTTCTGAGGTCAAGGTAAAGCGCGGTGTATCTTCGCCGCCAGTATTGGGCGGTCCGACTTGGATACTAGAGGCGAGCACAGGATCGGTCGGAGCCAGTACGGCACCGAGCAAGATGGCCGCGCCTAATGTCAAACCAAAAGCATAATAGCCTAAGAGCGCCATGGCAAAAATACCAATCGGCATGGTGATAAGTAGTAAGCGCACAGTCGGGCGCCATAAGTGCCACGACAGCTCAGTATCTATCTTGATACCTGCACCAACCAGCGAAACCAATACCACGATTTCGGTCAGTTTTTCTATGATTAAACCGTTATCCATCGGGTTTAAAAAAGATAAACTAGTCCACCAATAGCCCATGAGTAGACCAAAGCTTACTTGCAGCATGGGCAGCGAGATGGGCGTACGTTTAAAAAGAATAGGAAACAGTGCCCCGAATAAAAAGGCAATACCGCAGACCAATAAGAATAAATTATAGTTTTCAATCATAAGTTTGGTGCACGCTATTTTTTGGTTTTAAAAAGATAAAGTTACAAGAGGTTTAATCGCTATTAATAATGACGGTAAAACCCTTTTAATACCGCAAAAAAACGTTATCAGAACGGCGGTAGCGTTGTTTTTTGGTGAAAAAAAAGCCTGCGTGGTGCAGGCTTTGGGTAATTCTATAAGGTTAGTAATAAATCATTGCGTTTACAGACTTATTTAACGCTCAACTTGTTTAACGCTCAACTTGGCTCACATCACGGACGGCACCCGTATCGGCACTGGTAGTCATAGCTGCATATGCACGTAGGGCAGGCGAGACGTGACGCTCACGGCTTACAGGCTTCCATGCATCGCGACCACGCGCTTCCATCTCTTCGCGGCGCGCAGCAATCTCGGCATCGCTGACTTGCATATTGATGGTGCGGTTTGGGATATCAATGTGAATGGTATCGCCTTCTTGTACTAAACCAATCGCGCCGCCTTCAGCTGCTTCTGGGCTGGCATGACCAATGGATAAGCCTGAAGTACCACCAGAGAAACGACCGTCAGTTAACAGCGCACATTCTTTACCCAAGCCTTTAGACTTTAGGTAAGTGGTTGGATACAGCATTTCTTGCATACCAGGCCCACCTTTTGGCCCTTCATAGCGAATGATGACCACATCGCCGGCGACAATTTGGTCATCAAGCACAGCGGCTACGGCAGCATCTTGTGATTCAAAGATACGTGCGCGTCCGGTGAAGACTAAGATACTTTCATCGACGCCTGCGGTTTTAACCACGCAGCCGCGCTCAGCGATATTGCCGTATAGTACTGCTAAGCCGCCGTCTTGGGAGTAAGCATGCTGCGCGCTACGAATACAGCCTGACTCACGATTGACGTCAAGGTTCGACCATTCTTTTGATTGTGAGAAGGCCTGCGTGGTACGAACGCCACCAGGAGCAGCAATATAGCGCGCTCGTGCCTCAGTGTTATCAGGATTCATGATATCCCATTTATCGATAGCTTCTTTCATACTTGCGCTATGAATTGTAGGGATATCGGTGGTTAATAAGCCAGCACGGTCAAGCTCGGCAAGCAGTGCCATCACACCACCAGCACGGTGGACGTCTTCCATATGGTATTTTTGTGAAGCAGGAGCGACTTTCGACAGGCAAGGGACACTACGGCTTAGGCGATCAATATCGTGCATTTTAAAATCAACTTCCGCTTCATTGGCGGCAGCCAATAGATGCAAGATAGTATTGGTCGAGCCACCCATCGCAATATCTAAGCTCATCGCATTTTCAAAAGCGGCTTTGGTAGCGATAGAGCGCGGTAATACCGAATCATCGTCTTGCTCATAACGGCGCTTGGCCAATGATACAATCGTGCGACCCGCTTCTAAAAACAACTCGCGGCGTAACGAATGCGTGGCTAATAGAGAGCCATTACCCGGCAATGATAAGCCTAATGCTTCGGTCAAGCAGTTCATTGAGTTGGCGGTAAACATCCCAGAGCATGAGCCACAAGTTGGGCAAGCCGAGCTTTCAATGGCCAAAACATCTTCATCGCTGATATTATCGTCAGCGGCATCCATCATGGCATCGACCAAATCAAGCTTACGAATCGCATTGCCTTTACTATCGGTCGTGTGCACATCGCTGCCACCATCATTATTATGGCTATGAGCGACAGTGCTAGCGATGACCTTGCCCGCTTCCATCGGGCCGCCAGAGACGAAAACAACAGGGATATTGAGGCGCATGGCTGCCATCAGCATACCAGGGGTGATTTTATCGCAGTTAGAAATACAGACTAGGGCGTCGGCGCAGTGGGCGTTGACCATATACTCAACCGAGTCTGCAATTAAGTCACGGCTTGGTAGGGAATACAACATCCCGCTATGACCCATGGCAATACCGTCATCGACCGCAATGGTATTAAACTCTTTTGCCACGCCGCCCGCTTTTTCAATCTCACGCGCCACCAGTTGCCCCAAGTCTTTTAGATGCACGTGACCGGGGACAAACTGGGTAAAGGAGTTGGCAATGGCGATAATCGGTTTGCCAAAGTCGCCATCCGTCATACCCGTCGCACGCCATAGCGCACGCGCACCGGCCATATTACGACCGCCAGTAGAAGTTTTTGAGCGATAATCCATGTGATATTCCTTACAAATAAGCGAGATTTATAAACGTCTGCAGCATCCGCTGTCATACGGATAGTGTGCTTTTTATGCCATGTGAGTACTAGTGAATAATACTAAGGCGTTACCATACCATTAGATATGGATAACTGAAAATCATTAACCAATAATCATAAAGACTTGAGGGTCAATATTTAAACGAGGCGCTCTAAAATAGCGCTTTCAAACCAAGGCAACTCGGCTTTATCGGTTTCAAGTTTGGCGATGACGACTAAGGCGTGAGGTGCTGGCAAGAATTGATAGTCAGGACTGGCAGCAATAGTCAGTAGCTGTTTATCGTTTTCGGTGTGCTCATCAATACTGATAAGTATTTGCTTAGTATTTTTATAAAGCACATCAATACGACCAAAAAACTGCCACTCTTTAAAAGCAGCAGTAAGCGCATCGGCTTCATCTTTGGTATAAATTTGCTGGGTGTCTTTACCAGTATTGGTCCAATGCAGGCGTACGGCCAATTGCAGCGCTTCGCTAAACACCACCAATGAGCCAATCACTTTGACATGCCAAGGGCTGGTGATTAGCGCCTTATCAATACCGATAAGTTTCGCCGCCTCGTCAGCTGTCATGGGGGTATTAAACTGGGCAAGTAGGGCAGGCGTTAATGGATAAGTCTGTTTAATGCTGTCATCTAAACTGTCGTAATGATACAAAAAGGGCAGTGGCATATCCTGCGTCATGATTTTTTTGCTGATTTTACAATTATGGATACGCCAACTGATCGTTTTATCAGTCAATGCCTCAGCTAAGATAATGGCGTTTGGCTCAATGCTTGATATGGTTGACGGTGCGCTATCTTCAAGCGTTTCATTAACCGCAGTATGATTTCTCATAGTGTCATAAGCATGGTCGCTATGAGCGTCAGTAATGTTTGATGATTGGGATAATTGGGTTGGCAAGGCAGTCAAATCCATAAACCTGAGGTGATTAAAATAGAGGATTAATATAACATTTAAAGCGCACGGCTCGCCAATAAATTAATCATATCACTTATAGAATTGTTGGTAGCAAAACTCAGTAAAATTGAAAGGGGCTAGTGAATGTATCAGCCACTTGTACTCAATCCAAATTTCGTCCACTATATTTGCTGAGCTATTTACTCTTTAGTACTGACAACCAATTGATGACAACTAATTACTAATAAAAGGTTAAGGAATAAAAATGAGTCAAGATACCCAAACCAAATACGATGACAATAATATCTTTGCCAAAATGCTTAACGGTGATATCCCTTATCATAAAGTTTATGAGAATGACAAAACCCTCGCCTTTATGGATATCATGCCGCAAGCAAAAGGTCATGTACTGGTCATTCCTAAGCAAAAAGCCGTTGATTTAGTCGATCTTGAACCAGAATATGCCGCAGCAGTACTGATGACGTCCAAAAAAGTCATGCAAGCGCAGCGTCAAGTATTCGAGCGTGAGGGTATTATTCAAATGCAGTTAAATGGCGCACAAGCCGGACAAACTGTTTTTCATTACCATGTGCATCTAATTCCATCGAGCATTCATGAGCTAGGTCGTCATGCGGTCACGCAAGCAGATCAAAGTGAGCTTGCTGAGATGGCGAAACAGTTAGCAGGCGCTATTAATCCTTAATGTCTTAAATTGACCATTCATAATGCAATCATCAAAAAAAAGGCAGCTAACAAGTTGCCTTTTTTATTGCTGAGTAATAGTCATGTAACAAACGTTAAAATAGTGTTACGAGTCAGGCACTTGCCTAGGGTTTTTGCAGAGAGTGTGATAAAAATTATATTTGTTTTATAAACGGTTTAATAAGAGCCGAACGAGATACTGCCTCTATTCATACAAATTTATAAAGTAGGCGATCTTACTTCTCTTGTTGTATTTAGCTTTCATATTTATTGTTATTTTTTGAGGACATCATTTTTTATGAGTAAATTACCTCGCTCTACTATTTTGTTGCCAGTATTCGTGCCAGCCGCAACCATTATGTTGTTATTAGTGATTGGCACAGCCCTCAACCCTGAAGCTGCGGGTGAGTTGTTCAGCAAAGTTCTGGCTTTTACCACCGATACTTTCGGATGGTTTTATATGTTGGCAGTTGCCATATTTTTGATGTTTATTATTGCCTTAGCCTTCTCGCCGTATGGCAGTATTAAGTTGGGCCCTGACCACGCGGATGCTGAATATAACTTCCTTGAATGGTTTGCCATGCTATTCTCAGCGGGGTATGGCATTGCCTTACTGTTTTATGGCGTTGCAGAGCCAGTATTACATTTCGCCAGTCCACCCCTGTCCACACCGCAAACTATTGCAGCTGCAAAAGAGGCGATGCAAATTGCTTATTTTCACTGGGGTTTTCATATTTGGGCGATTTATGGTGTGGTTGGCTTGTCACTAGCGTATTTCTCGTTTCGGCATGGTCTGCCATTGTCCGTGCGCTCAACTCTTTATCCACTAATCGGTGACAAAATCCATGGTCCTATCGGGCATACCGTTGATGTGTTTGCGATCGTCGGTACTATGTTTGGTATCGCCACCAGTTTGGGATTATCGGTCGCGCAAATTAATGCGGGTCTAAATTATTTGTTACCAAATACGGTGCCAGTTAGTACCACGGTGCAAGTTATTATCATTGCGTTGGTGACGGCGGCGGCACTCGTTTCTGTATTAGCCGGTATGGACAAAGGGGTAAAGCGCCTATCTATCTTAAATATGGTGCTTGCCACTGCTTTGATGTTATTTGTGTTTATTGTTGGGCCTTCAGTATTTATTCTAAATGCCTTTATGGAAAACACAGGCAGCTATTTGGGCAATATCGTCGAGCGTACCTTTAGTTTACAAGCATACCAATCGAGTGATTGGATCGGTAGCTGGACACTATTTATTTTTGCATGGACCATTGCTTGGGCGCCTTTTGTTGGGCTATTTATCGCCAAAATTAGTCGTGGTCGTACCATTCGTGAGTTTGTCCTTGGCGTGATGCTAGTGCCAACGCTGTTTACTTTCTTTTGGTTCTCTGTATTTGGTGACACCGCTCTGCATATGATTATGGTCGATGGTTATGAGGCGCTGATTAGTGAAGTGCAAAACAACCAAGCTATTGCATTATTTAAGCTGTTAGAGCAATTACCATTTACCCAGATTGTCTCGTCATTGACCGTGGTGTTAATCATCACCTTTTTTGTGACCTCATCGGATTCGGGCTCATTAGTGATTGACTCGCTCGCGGCGGGTGGACGTAGCGATACGCCATGGTGGCAGCGTACGTTTTGGGTCGTCACTGAGGGTGCAGTCGCTGCAGTGTTACTTATTGCAGGTGGTTTGAGTGCATTACAAACTGCCGCTATCGTCAGTGCTTTACCGTTTGCGGTGATTATTTTGATCTCGACCTTTGGCATGTGGCGCGCGCTGCGTATCGAAGGTCATCGTAATGAGAGTTTGGCCAACGACAATCATTTACCGCCGCATTTATTGAAATTGGATGCTTGGCGCGACCGCATTGATTATATGACCAATCAGCCAACGCGCGATAAAGTTCTGGGTTATATCAAAGGTACAGTGTTATCGTCGATGCATGAGGTGGCAGAGAAATTTGCCGAAACAGGTTGGTTACCTGAGGTTAATTATGATGAGGTTAATGATCGCGCGGTACTGGAATTAAGACGCGGGGATAATGTGGAGTTCTGGTACGAAGTGCGGTTGTCAGAGCATGAGGTGCCTGATTATTACACCGAAGATATGGCCAATGAATTACCACAAGAGCATCACCATCGCGCCGAAGTCTATTTGCGCCGTGGTGGTCAGACTTATGATCTATATGGTTATCAGTCAGAATCGGTGATTAATGACATCATTGATCAGTTTGAAAAGTACCTACACTTCGTTAATGTTTCGCCAAATATATTGCCGTGGCGTATGCAGCAGCATGATGACGATATTACGTTGGAGCAGGGCAGTGTGTTTGATAAATAAATGGTTATTGGTTTGATAAAAAGGGCAGCTAAACAGCTGCCTTTTTTTATGAAATGGCGATGTTTTATCAATATTCATGGTGTAATGGACAAAACAACATTTTTTATCATTATTAAATAATGTAACTACTGGCTTGGTGCTTTAAAATTTATTTGAATAACTGAGTGTTATAGAACAGTATTAGACGCATACCCAAATTTAAGTTTCTTTGAGAATTTTTCATGAGTAAATCTCGTTCTACTATTTTGATGCCGGTATTCATACCGACAGCTATTGTTATGATTTTATTGGTCATAGGCGCCTCTGTAAATCCAACGGCGGCTAGCAATCTATTCGGTGAAGTGCTGAGCTTTACCACGGCCACATTTGGTTGGTTTTATATGCTAGCAACCGCGCTGTTTTTGATGTTTATTGTGGTGTTGGCGTTCTCACCCTATGGTTCCATCAAACTAGGACCTGACCATGGTGAGGCGCAATATAACTTTATTGAATGGTTTGCGATGTTGTTTTCGGCAGGGTACGGGATTGCTTTACTGTTTTATGGGGTGGCTGAGCCGGTCACGCATTTTGCGACACCGCTGCTATCAGAGCCCCAAACCGTGGCTGCAGCAAAAGAAGCCATGCAGATTGCTTACTTCCATTGGGGCTTTCATATTTGGGCAATTAATGGCGTCGTGGCCTTGACGCTGGCCTATTTTGCTTTTCGTCATGGTCTACCATTATCAATGCGCTCAACGCTATATCCTATTATAGGCGATAAGATTTATGGGCCTATTGGCCATGCGGTTGATGTGTTTGCCATTTTGGGTACTTTATTTGGTTTGGCCACCAGTCTGGGTATTTCAGTGTCGCAGATAAATACCGGTTTGAATTATCTCGTACCAAGCATTCCAGTCAATACAACCGTGCAAGTGATTGCCATTGTCTTGATTACGGGGCTGGCCTTGATATCTGTGCTGGCTGGTATGGACAAAGGGGTCAAACGCTTATCTATATTAAATATGATACTGGCAACGGCGCTGATGCTGTTTGTATTTGCGGTAGGACCGACGATATTTATTCTCAACGCCTTTATGGAAAATACCGGTAGTTATCTGGGTAATATTGTCGAGCGTACCTTTAGTCTACAGGCGTATCAACAAAGCGACTGGATCACCAGTTGGACGCTATTTATTTTTGCTTGGACTATTTCTTGGTCGCCTTTTGTCGGTATATTTATTGCCAAAATCAGCCGTGGTCGTACCATTCGCGAGTTTATCGTTGGCGTCATGCTAGTACCTACCATCTTTACTTTCTTTTGGTTTGCGGTGTTTGGTGATACAGCATTACATATGATTATGATTCAAGGCTATGACTCGCTTATTACTGAAGTACAAAATAACCAAGCGATTGCCTTATTTAAGCTGCTTGAGAACCTGCCTTTTACTCAAGTAGTCTCTGCCCTTGCCGTCGTGCTTATTATTACCTTTTTTATCACCTCGTCTGACTCAGGCTCTCTCGTGATTGATTCGTTAGCAGCCGGCGGTCGTAGTGATACGCCAGCGTGGCAGCGCACGTTTTGGGTATTAATACTCGGCGTTGTTGCTTCGGCGCTGCTCTTAGCTGGTGGCCTGCAAGCGCTGCAAACAGCGGCTATTGTTAGCGCCTTGCCCTTTACGATTATTATTTTGATTGCGATGTTTGGCATGTGGCGAGCGCTGCGTATCGAAGGTCATCGCAATCAAAGCTTGGCCAATGACAATCATCTACCGCCGCATCTGTTGAAACTAGATGCGTGGCGTGACCGTATTGATTACATGACCCAGCAACCAACGCGCGATAAAGTATTGGGTTATATTAAAGGTACAGTCTTATCGTCGATGCATGAAGTTGCCGAAAAGTTTGCCGAAACCGGTTGGTTGCCTGAAGTAAATTATGACGAAGTCAATGATCGCGTAGTATTTGAGTTACGCGGCGGCGATAACGTCGAGTTTTGGTACGAAGTGCGCTTATCAGAGCATGAAGCGCCAGATTATTATACGGAAGAGATGGCGAGTAAACTGCCGCAAGAACATCATTATCGGGCGGAAGTTTATTTGCGCCGCGGCGGACAAACCTATGATTTATATGGCTATCAACCGGATTCAGTGATTAACGATATCATTGATCAGTTCGAGAAATATTTGCACTTTATTAATATATCACCTGATATTTTGCCGTGGCGTATGCAAGTACATGATAATGACATTACCTTAGAGCAGGGCAGTGTCTTTGATAAGTAAAGCTTGATAAGTAGCTTTTGATAAGTACGACATTTTATAAGTAGTTTTTTCTATAAATAAACATTAAGCCAATCAAACTCTAGGTATTAAATGATTGGCTTAATCACTTGCAATATGCGCACGAACCCTTAGAATAACGGCTTGTTTTCACTACGAATCAAGCCGTTTTTTATGCCTATAAATAATATAGAGTCTAATCAATCATCAGCACAAACTGCGAATGATCATCCTTTATTGCAGCCATTGGTCATTGGCGGCTTGACGATTGAAAATCGTCTGATAGTTGCCCCGATGGCTGGCGTGACCGACAATCCGTTTCGTCGACTGTGTAAGTCATTTGGGGCAGGGCATGCAGTCAGCGAAATGATCATCGCTGATACGGCGCTTTATGCGCGCAAGAAATCACTCTATCGTGCCAATTTTGATAACGAAATAGCGCCTATTTCTGCCCAAATAGCAGGCGCAGAACCTGATAAATTGGCAGAAGCCGCACGTTATCAGATAGATAATGGCGCACAGATTATTGATATCAATATGGGCTGTCCGGCTAAAAAAGTGTGCCGTAGGTTAGCGGGTTCTGCACTGCTGCAAGATGAAGATTTGGTTGCGCGCTTACTAGATGCAGCAGTAGGTGCAGTCGATGCGCCTGTCACCTTAAAGACGCGCTTGGGTTTTGAGAATGGGCGTGAGAATATTTTGCGCGTTGCCAAGCGTGCAGAGCAAGCGGGTATTGCCGCGATTGCCATTCATGGGCGTACACGTGAGGACATGTATAGCGGCGAGGCGCGTTACGAGCTGATACGTGAGGTCAAAGAAAGCATCAGTATTCCTGTGATTGCCAATGGCGATATCGATAGCGCGCAAAAAGCGCAGCGTGTCTATGAGCTGACCAGTTGTGATGCGGTGATGATAGGGCGTGCTGCGCAAGGGCAGCCTTGGATATTTCGCGATATCGAGCATTTTTTGCGCTCAGGAGAAGTGCTTGCGGCACCAAGCGTGAGCGAGATAAAAGAGATTGTCCTAGCGCATTTGCAAGAGCTATATGAGTTTTACGGCGAATATTCAGGCTGCCGAATTGCTCGCAAGCACATTGCGTGGTATACCACCGGCATCCCTAATTCCAACGCTTTTCGCCAAGCCATGTATGGTGAAGAGAGTACCGCTGGGCAGTTTCGCGTGGTCAAAGCCTTTTTGCACGCGCACGAATAGCAAGAAAAAACGGTCAGTTTAACATCTTAGCGCAGAGTTCTCCCACCTCTAAGGTA
>NZ_PJBX01000131.1:0-34718 GCF_002836335.1 Psychrobacter sp. Sarcosine-02u-2
TTTATTATCATTATTTTATATAATGCGATTATGAAATATGAAAACCAGTATTTTGAAGGTTTTCAAACACACTAAACTAGGAAAGGAAGCCATGACCATGTTAATGACAGAAGAGCAGAAAATGGCCACTGACGGCTTGCGTAAAGTTCTGGATAATGAAATTGAACCAAAGCTGCGTGCTCACGGAGAAGGTTTCATTCCTAAAGAGATGTTAAAAGGCTTTGTTAAGACTTTGACAGAATACGGCCTAATCAAAGCGCCCTTTCCTGAGAGGTGGGGTGGTTTAGGCTTGGATTGGGTGACGCACTTGTTACTTTGGGAAGAAGTGGGTGTTAGCTCAATAGATTTGGCATTACCTATCCTAATTAATGTTTCTGGCGCTGATCTGTTGATTAGAAATGCTCCAGAGCATATCAAAGAAAAGTATGTGCCGGGTCTGCTTTCAGGTGATTTGTTTATAGGCATCGGGATATCTGAGCCTGACGCAGGGTCTGATGTAGCTGCCGCAAGGACTCGAGCAGTGCGTGATGGCGACGACTGGATTATCAATGGAGAAAAAACCTGGATCTCAAACGGCGAGCATATGGATATCTTTATATGCACATGCAAAACTGCTGAGGGCGAATTGACCCATATTTTGGTAGATATGACCACATCAGGCATTGAAGTACGCGGTATTAAAAAAATGGCTTTAAATGGTCAGTCAACGGCACAAGTATTTTTTGGTGATGTGCGAGTCCCTGTGAGCAATACTATTGGTGAATTGGGCTCTGGGTTGAAGAATACGCTTGTGACTTTTGAACGTGCGCGCTGTCATATGGCAGCTTGGGGTTACTCTATTGCTCGTAGATCAATGGAAGAGTCTATTAAGTATAGCCAAGAGCGTTTCCAACACGGCAAGTTGATCGCGGGTCATCAATTAATAGCGGATAAAATCGCTGATATGGCTACTAAAATAGATGCCTCTAGATTACTAACGCTAAGAGCCGCCACTATGATCGATCATGGTATACGTTGTGATAAAGAGTGTGCGATGGCTAAATGGTATAGCACCGAAATGGCGGTCAAAGTTTGCCGTGATGCTGTGCAGATTCATGGCGGCAATGGCGTTACCAAAGAGTATATTGTTGAACGTTTAGCTCGAGAAGCAATTATTGGCACCATCCCCGATGGCACTACTGAAATCCAAAAGTTATTGATAGCGCGTTCGCTGACTGGTATTCAAGCCTTTAGATAAATTTACTCGACGCAATAGTGTCCCAATAAGAGAAAGTATGGGTAAAACAAAGCTGAGTTTTTTAATCAACTAGTAATAAATAGTACTGAGTCAGTAGCCAGTCAGCAAGTTGTAAGGAACATGCTTAATCGACCTAAACCGTGGGTTAATGCATAACAATTAGCTTGACCTGAACGATTAGACTGATTTTAACGATTAAAAAACTCTTAGTATCTGGTTTATTGATGTATGCCAAGGAGAGGCCATCATGTTTAGTACCATTGCTATTATCATAACTTTACTGTTATTGATGTTCTTTGCTTATCGTGGATATTCTGTGTTGATTTTGGCGCCGATATTGGCAGTGTTAGCCGTATTTTTATCAGGTGATTTTTTAAGCAGTATCCCTGCTTATACCGATATATTTATGGGTGGATTAAGTGGATTCTTACTCAAGTTTTTCCCAATATTTTTATTAGGTGCTATGTTTGGGCGCTTAATGGGAGATTCGGGAGCGGCCACAGTCATTGCTAATGCGATCGTCAAGAAGTTAGGGTCAAGCAAAGCTATTCTAGCCATTATTTTAGTATGTGCATTATTAACTTATGGTGGGGTATCTGGTTTTGTTGTAGTATTTGCTATCTATCCGGTAGCCAAGAACTTATTCAAGATTGCAGATATTCCTAAGCGTCTAATCCCAGCAGCGATTTCGGTAGGGTCTTTTACTTTTACCTTGACGGCACTGCCAGGTACACCTGCTATTCAAAACGCTATTCCTATTCCTTACTACAATACCAATCTTTTTGCCGCTCCTATCTTAGGTGTTATCGGCGGGATAATTATGTTCGTGCTGGGTTGGTGGTGGGTACAGTCACGAGCAAACAAAGCTAAATCGGCTGGTGAAGGTTATGGTCAGCATAAGGATGGTTTCGAAGGGGGGTATTAATGTTGCGAAAAGTGATATTTCTCAAAATAATACCACTCAAGGCGAAGAGTTCGTAACGGGTCATACAGTTAAGGAAAAAGCCCCAATTTCATTTACGATGGTTATCATACCGCTGATATTGGTTATTGGGATTAATGCGTTACTGGTTTACGCTATCTTTCCTTCGATTGACTTCAGTGCGCTACAGACTCAGTTCCCTGATCTGAATATTGCTGGCTCATTAGGATTATGGTCTATTATTATCTCGTTAGTTATTGCCTGTTTGGTCTTGATTATAATGCGAGTTGGGCATTGGCACAATCTACAAAAAACTATTAATAATGGTACGTATGACTCCATGTTACCTATTTTCAATACCGGCTCTGAAGTAGGGTACGGTGCTGTCATTGCTTCGTTAGCAGGCTTTATCATTATTCGCGACAGTATTTTAAATATAAGTCCTAATAATCCATTAATTTCAGAAGCTATAGCCATGACGACGTTGGCAGGAATTACTGGTTCATCGTCTGGCGGTTTAAGCATTGCCTTAGCGACTCTAGGTGAAGATTATCTACGCATGGCCGTCTCAGCAGGTATTGATCCAGAGCTGATGCATCGAGTCGCCGTTATGGCCTCCGGCGGTCTAGACAGTCTGCCGCATAATGGTGCTGTAATTACTATGCTAGGTATTTGTGGTCTTACTCATAAGCAGGCTTATCTCAACGTGGCGGCGGTTACTATTGCTATCCCGATAATTGCCATCATTGCTGTTATTACCTTAGGAACTGTCTTTGGTTCATTCTAAGCAGCTTGATTAATTATGAGATGTTTACTTAATGATAAATAATAACCAAATATTAATAGAGACATATGCTGCCAATACGCATACCAATAATAGCGCTTTCAAAATTAACGTTCGATAGGAGAACCATACATGAAATTACATATGGAAAATAACGCTTTAGAATTTAAACAAGTAGGGCCAGCGGCTTGGATTACCTTGAATAGACCTGCCGCTATGAACGCCATTAATCTTAATATGATAGATAAGTATGAAGAGCTACTGCCAAAGATTGCTGAAGATAGCAGTGTGAAAGTATTGGTCATTACCGGTAATGGTACAGCCTTTTGTGCGGGTGCGGATCTTAAAGAAATCTTAGTCTCAAACGATGGCCCTGCAGGCGAAGCAGATTTCATTGATCGCTTAACCGTTAACGTGCTTGATGTACTACGTAACTTCCCTAAGCCAGTTATTGCAGCTATTAACGGTATTACTATGGCCGGTGGTTTAGAGACTGCTATGTGTGCGGATATTGTGATAGCTGCAGACAGCGCGCGCATAGGGGACGCTCATGCTAATTATGGCGTCTATCCAGGAGCTGGTGGTGCGGCAGTATTACCAAGATTAATTCCACTTAATGTTGCAAAGTATTTACTTTTCACTGGCGAAACCCTTTCTGCAGAAGAAATGAGAGGCTATGGCTTCGTTAATAAAGTTGTTAGCCCCGATAGCTTGCAAGAAGAAGTGCAAAAACTAGCAGAATTAATAGCGGAAAAAAGCCCTATAGCGCTAAAAAGAATGAAAGTAGTTGCTAATGCCAGTGCAGACAAATCGCGTGATGATGCGTTGCAACAGGAGCAAGTGTTGTTCCGTGCTCATATGCGCTCTTACGATATGCAAGAAGGTCTCACCGCGTTCAGTGAAAAGCGTAAACCAGAGTTTCGCGGCTATTAACTTAAGTTATTTTTCAAATAATTTTTAATCAGAAAACAAGGGAATGAATCATGAATTTAACCAATAAAGTTGTCGTTATCAGTGGTGGTGCCTCAGGATTAGGTTTAGCTACTGCTCAATATATGGTACGCAATAAAGGGGCTAAGGTAGCCTTATTAGATATGAATCAAGAAGCAGGTGAGGCTGCTGTTGCCGATCTTGGCAAAGATAAAGCCATGTTCTGTCGTACGGATGTGACTTCTGAAGAAGATGTCGATAACGCTATTGCTGCCATCATAGATGGGTTTGGCGCTATCCATGCCGACATCAACGCGGCAGGTATTGTAGCTCCAGCGAAGATTCTAAATAGAGAAGGCAAAGCTTCGGCATTAGCGAATTTTAAAGCAGTAATTAATGTGAATTTGATTGGGCTATATACCGTCATGTCAAAATGTGCTGAAAAAATGGCACTAAATGAGCCTGATGAAAAAGGCGAGCGTGGCGTTATTGTGAACGTCTCTTCTGGTGCTGCTTGGGAAGGCCAAATTGGGCAGAGCGCCTACGGAGCGTCAAAATCTGGCGTTAACGGTCTCAATATACCGGCAGCGCGTGAGTTCGGAAAATTGGGTATTCGAGTTAATTCCATTGCTCCAGGCATGTTTGCGACCCCTATGGTGGAGTCGCTTGATGCAAAAGTTAGTGAAGCTCTTATTGCTATGTGTGAAGCACCTAAACGTATGGGTAATATGGAAGAGTTTGCCTCTACTTGTGCATTTCTAATTGAAAATAGCTACATGAATGGTCGCTATATTCGTCTCGATGCTGCGACGATACTGCAGGCTAGATAATAGAAGGCAGTTTTATGAGTACTCAGCAAGGAAGTTACATTACGCCACCAGAGTTTGGTGAGTTGCTAGTCGTTAGTGACGGAATATTATGGACTAGATTTAAAATACCTAGCAAGTTGGATCATATAAATATTTATTTGATTAGGGATGTAGATGGCTGGTTCGTGATTGATTCAGGTCCTGCCTCCGATGAAAACCGTGACTTGTGGAAAAGCTTAATACAGAACTTACCTAGCCCCGCGAAAATTACCGGTATCTTAATCACTCATTCACACCCTGATCATATTGGACTGGCTGGCTGGTTGGAGGATTATAGCGATGCACCCTTATATATCTCCGAAAAGGAGATTTTACAGGCAAGGCTTGAGAACCGTTATCGCAGTACTAAAGATTACAGTGACTTGCCACATTTCTACAGTCGTATGGATGCCTCACTAGAAGACATGCAAAGTCTGGAGGAGGTTTGGGAGTACTTAGATATGATGTTTGGTTCGTTGCCCACCGAGGTAAATATTGTCAAGTCTGGCGATACGATTGAAATAGGGGGCGAGTCATGGCATCTTTGGTCGGGTTCGGGGCATTCTATAGAGCATATTTGTTTACAAAAGGCTTCGGGAGAGGTGATGATTTCAGGTGATCAAATCATCGAACATATCACGCCCTACGTTGGCCTAAATTATATGAGCCAAGAGACCGATCCTTTAGCCGGTTGGTTAGCAGGTCTGAGCGATATGATTGATTGGATAAGTACGAATGCACTGGTCTTACCCGCACATAATAAGCCGTTTTATCATGGGGATGAAAGAGTTCGTGAAGTGTTGCAGCACCATCAAACCTCGTTAGATAAACTGCGGAAAAACCTCGACCAATGGCGCACTGTCAACGAGTTAAGTTCGGTATTGGGATGGGCAAAGAAAAAAGGTTTTGCACGTTGTTTAGCGCTTGAAGAGACGTTCGCTCACGTTACTTATTTGGTGAATACTGGAGAAGTAGTTTGCGAGACTGCAGAACTATCCGGTGTCTTGTACTACCAGTTAGCTTAAACAATTATATTTTTTAGAGATCGTCTAAAAAGTTATAACCTTTGGTTTCATGGTAAATGTAAGAGATTCGATAGCAGGATTAGGCTGTAAAGATAAACAAGGGACTACCACTTATTAAGGATAATAAACATGTTAATTAATTTTAGTAATCATATGGCAGCACTCGCGCAGCGTTACGGAGATCGTGAAGCCTTAGTAAATATAGAGCGTAACCGCAGATATACTTTTTCTGAATTTCACCTCTTATCCAATCAAATCGTCAATATGATGGTCAGCTTAGGATTAGGTGTTGGCGATCGCTTTATCAATATTCTGGATAATGACAATCTATCATTGATTCATGCTCCAACTATTTTTAAAGGCGGCGCTACTGGTGCCTTCACCAATTTTAGAGATTCGCTTGAAGAGCATACTTGGCAGGTGGCGGCTGCTAATGTGAAAGTTGCATTTATTGAAACGTCATTACTCAAAACACATTATGAAATGTTAATAGGGCAAGGCATTACTATCGTCGTTATGGATAAGCCAGAAGATAGCTTAGAGGGTGTCCTTTATTTTTGGGAGCTAGTAGATCAGGCCCCTGATCATAATCCTGATTTTGAATTAGATGATCGTGAGCATTGTGCGCTGATTCGCTTTACTGGTGGTACGACTGGCAAAGGTAAGCCAGCTATGTACTCTATGGATAATTGGTTCAGCTGCCGTGATACGGCCTTTGCTTTTGATGACAAGGATATATGGGCCGATGAACCAAGATGCATTCACGTAGCGCCTATCAGTCATGGTAGTGGCATGCTTGTATTGCCAACGTTATATTCGGGTGGCTGTACGATTACCCAAAACAGCCCTGATTTGAATGCTTACTGCGCTAATATTGAAAAAGAAAAGGCTACGCTGACATTCTTAGTGCCTACCATACTTTATCGCCTGCTAGAGATTGAGTCTGATTTAAGTACGCTTAAGTATGTGGTTTATGGCGCAGCACCTATGAGCCCAGGAAAACTCAAATTACTTCAGGCAAAGCTAGGTAATATATTCATACAGGGATATGGGTCTACCGAGCACTTTGGTTTTGCATTGAACATGAGCACCCAAAAACATATTATAAAAACAGAAGTGGACGAAGTTCGATTAGGTTCCGCTGGTCAACCTACACCTAGTGTTGAGTGTGTTATCGTTGACAGTGAAGGCAATACACTGCCACAGGGCGAGACAGGAGAGCTCTGGGTACGCTCACGTAGTGTCTGCCAAGGATACCTGAATGCCCCTGAGCTTACCGCTGAGGAATTCCATAATGGATTTTGGAAGTCGGGTGACTTAGGTTATATGGATAAAGAAGGCTTTATTTATCTTGTCGACCGCAAAAAAGACATGATTATCTCAGGTGGTTTTAATATTTATGCCAATGAAGTCGAGTCTGCTCTTAATAGCCATGCGGATGTCTTTCTAGCTGCAGTAGTAGGTATCCCTCATGAAGAGTGGGGTGAGGCTGTACATGCTGAGGTTATTCTTAGAGACAATGTTAGCTTGACAGATCTTGAGCTCATTGCGCATGTTAAAAACCTGATTGGTAGCTATAAAGCGCCAAAAACTATCTTAATTGTTGAGCAGATTCCCACTAGTGTGGTTGGTAAAGTGCTACGTAGAAAGGTGCGTGAAAAATACTGGAGCGAGGCTCGTAAAATCTCTTAGTAAGGTACTTGATATTCACAGCCTAGTCTTTACAACTGGTGTTGATGGATAAATATTTACTTTCTAAAATTAATTCAAAGGAATGACCTATGAGTGACATTTATATTACTGGCGTTGGCATGACCAAGTTTGGCCGTCATATAGAGCGCAGTTATAAGGATTTGGTGCGTGAAGCGGTAGAACAGGCATTGACCGATGCCGGTGCTGAATTGGAGCAAGTTAAGCAAGCTTATTTTGCTTCCTGTGTTATCGGCTTTATGCAGGGTCAACACATGATTCCTGGTCAGGTAGCTTTACGCTCGATGGGCTTTCAAAGTATCCCAATCTTTAATATCGAAGGGGCTTGCGCGTCTTCTAGTACCGCCTTACATTTAGCAGCGATGGCGATCAAAAGTGGCTCGTGTGATATCGCTATTGCGGTAGGAGCTGAAAAAATGATCAATGAGGATAAGGCTAAGATGTTTGCCGCTTTTGACTCAGCTTGGGATGTAAGTACGGTTGCGGATAATCGGGATACCTTATTGGCGATGGGCGCAGGCTTTGAATGTCCTGAAGGCTCGCAATCTCCGAAACCGTACTCGATGTTTATGGATGTATACGCCGCCTTTAGTCGCCATCACATAAATACTTTTGGTACTACGCAAAGACAAATCGCGGCTGTCTGTGCAAAGAACCATACCCACTCTGTGCATAACCCACTGGCTCAGTATCAACGACCTTATACGATAGAAGAGGTATTGGCAGCACCACCTATCACATATCCGCTCACTCTGCCTATGTGCGCGCCCATCTCTGACGGTGCTGCGGCTACGGTCTTATGTAATGCGGAAGGGTTAAAGCGTCTAAAGGGTGATGCTAAACGTGCCATCAAGCTATTGAGTAGTGTCGTGCGCTCAAGCTCAGATCGCAGTTTTGAGGATTATAAAAACCACCTTACTGCGCTTGCTGCTACCGAAGCTTATGAAAAGGCGGGCGTCTCTCCGGCCGACGTAGATGTCGCTGAGGTACATGATGCTACGGCTATGGGAGAGATTATTCAGGTGGAAAATCTTCAACTGGTCGGTTATGGCGAGGCGGGTAGAGCAGCAGAAGCCGGCGAGCTGACAATCGGTGGCCGTGTCCCTGTCAACCCATCAGGCGGTCTTGAGTCCAAAGGACACCCGATTGGCGCAACCGGACTAGGTCAAGTCTATGAGCTGGTGACCCAACTACGGGGCGAAGCTGGCAGGCGTCAAGTAGAGGGCGCGCGAATTGCTATTCAAGAAAATGGTGGCGGTATTTATGGAGTAGAAGAGGCTACTGCCGTTATCAATATCTTTGCTATGCAGTAGTATTTAACTAACTCATTATTAAAAATAAAAAAGGAATTTTCTATGACTGAAATAGCTTATATCTATGATGCCATTCGTACGCCACGTGGCAAAGGGAAAAAAGAGGCTCCCTTTATTAGGCAACGCCAATTTGGCTTGTTCACACTTGAGCTATGCTGAAGAAACCGTAGAGATAAACTTGGTAAACTAAGCTTATTAATCGGAGTTTACCATGACCAAGAAAACCAGAACTTATAGCACAGAATTTAAAGCAGAGGCCGTTAAGAAGATAGCGGGCAAACCCCAATTTTGACAAACTCACCTGAGTAAGTTCTCGAACTAAAAAAAGGTGCTAACAATAGGCCGTATATAGCGTTAGCATCATTTTTTGCTACTACCTATATCTAATAATTATCGACATTTGTTCATCAAAATAAGAATCGAAAACCCTCGTTAATAAGGCTATAAGCATCTAAGAAATTACTACTTGATCCATAAAGTAATTTTACTAAAAGCATATTCATCAGTGAACTTTAGCACTAGCCCACTGTTTAAAGCCTAATAAGCACACAATGATAAATACTAACAGGACTGTTGATACGCAGAAGCGACTTAGTACAAGATTAACATTATCAAACCCATCAGTACGAATTTATGTCGCAGGTTATCGATTACGATAATAGGGATATAGAGAAGCTAAGTCTTTATACTCGCCATTTACAACCTATGCTACGTGAAAGGCTCGATGATGATGAGGTTTATTTCAGTAATATGATAATGAGTCACTACCGCTTTTTTAAGCTACGTCAACAGGATTTAAAACTGTAAGAGGGTAGTTTCTTTCCGCTGAATACTGGTAGCGGTGGAGCTGGCAAAGCTAAGGATAAATAAGAGGACTGGCTATTAAAAATAGTTGCAAGGTTAAATGAGCTATTCGATGCTGAAAATCTGACCGATAGAGACCTAATCAATTACTCGTAAACTATCTGGGATAAAGTCAACGAGAACCAAATCGTCATGAATACGAATATAGTTATTGTTTTAAGTGAAAGGAGTTGATTATGTCAGATAAAAATATCAGTTTTTTAGCTGAAAGTAGCTTTGATTATTTATTTACTAATAAAGTCACTTCTCCACATTGCATGCTCGCATACTGCACAAAACCAACTCTCTTTTGCCCGCATATAGGCGATATCAGCAGGTACATCAATGGGACAGGCGCTCCCGCAATATTCACAGCACACATCATCTAAGCAAGCATAGCATTGGCTTATGGTTTCAAATAATATGTGTGAACTGATATTATATTTTTGACAAAGCATACGGACATAATCTACATAGCTAGTTTTATGATCATAGGACCAATAATCCTCACAGACCCGTTTGTCCCAAGCATTTTGTGTCATGCTCCATTCAATCCTGATGCCCATAATATACTCCTTCTTAATGGCAGAATGACTATGATTAGTGTCACATTTTTATAGTATCTATATCTATCGAACGAGTCGCACCCATCATAGTTAGCCAGCTATTGAGCGATAAGATGAGTCTATGACATAATAAAGCGTTAGTCAGCACAAAATAGTTTTTGACGGAAACTTAGTTATTGCCAACGAGTATTATTTTAACAGAAAAGTAATCACTGGCAAGTATTTTTTACTTACCAATAAGGATTTTATTGTGATTTTATGTAATCTACCAGTGCTTTTAGCGGAAAGAAGGTTGCGAGTTGCAGATTTAGTAAGAATGACAGATATCAGCAAATCAACGCTTCATAGAATTTATAACGATGAGACAACTCGCATAGAATTCGATACCCTGAGTAAGTTGTGCCAGGTATTAAAAGTCAATCCAGGGGATGTTTTAAAGTATGTTCCCGATGAGAATGAAGAAAACTAAGCTTTATAGGAAGGTCGACTGCTATAAGACGTTAACCTCCTCACCCGACTAGAATTGAAATTTTAAAATACTCTTCAGCCTTTATTTATAATAGGTTGGAGAGTATTTTTTTGTCTAAAAGATTTTTCTAAATCAATATTTAAAGTATTAAAGATAAAAATATAACAGAAATATTAAAGTCTTTACAGCTGGTAGGTTATAACATATTATAGTTAATATAATTCACTATAATTAGTTAAAAAATGAATAATATTCATCTAAAGCCTATTCAAAAGTTTATAACTTTTAGTAAATCTAATCTGGTTATTCATACACATGCTCAGAAGGCATTATTGATGTGGCAACAATTTAGACCGAGAGTAGTTGGTGTAAACATGAATAGTTTTAATGACTATTATCGACCACCGCTACGCTTAGTATCTAAACCAGACGGCGCTTACTATTTTTTTAATGAATTTAGACGTATTGATAGGGTTCTTACAGAAGAGGTTAGTTTGCGTCAGCCTTGCTTGATTGCGGCTGAAAGCTTACAAGACATTAAGTACTTGGCTTGGAGTGAGGTTGTTGAGCTGGCTTTCGCAAGAGGGACTCATCATCCTGAGTTTTTTAAGGCACTCAGTAATAGTGCACCAAAAAGTATTATTTGCGAACTTATGAATATAGAGCGTCTTACGGTAGACAATTATTGTCAGTTTGCTGGTATCAGCCAAAGTGCTTATGAGTATCAGCAGGGCAAGGCGGTTAATGATGAGGTGATGTTGGGACTGCACAAAAACATGGATTGGATGGATGCCTCTTATGAGTCAAACTAAATTATTTGATGATGTGACTACTAGGCGAGTGTTGGATAAGCTTATTCCAACAGACTCACTGCATAACGTACAAATGCGCCAGCTCGTGATTGATGTGATTAGTCTGGTGCAAGATGATGATATTGGTTTGTTGTATTTAAAACCAGGTGAGAATTTTGCAGAACTTACTGGTATAGACTGTGAAGATGTGATTAAAGAAATCATTCGGCAAGGTAAAACAGTAGAGTGGGCGGTTACCTATATGCTGATTGTCTTTTATCAGGCATATGGCGAAGTTAATATAAATAATAATGCTTGGCGATTTATGAGTGGCTACTTAAAAGTGATATTTATGATCACAGTACGCCACAACAAACACTTTGCCAAAATAGATAAGCTTGGTGTGCGTGTTCGTATGGCGCTAAGACCTTCTGATCCACAACGTGGCATTCTCGACCAGTTAATCAGCACTCATGCTCAGTGCGATAGCTTGTCCTCATGTTTACCTTATATCAGACAATATGAAGCAAGCGTCAAACAGGAAGAGGCAACAGGTGAAAAAGCGAACCAATATCTTGGTAGTAAAATTGGTCAAATTAGGTTGGCTTATGAAGTAGCAATTGATAATAAGGCTTTTATTGGTAAAACCTATAATGAAGATACTAAACGCGTAAAGTTGTCTCAAACAGTCACCAAGATAGTGGCGCATATCGATGGTGAGCCGCTACAAAGAATAGTGTTTGGTACGAAACAATCAAAAAAGCACAGTAATGTGGCAATCGCTGAAAATATTGCCGATGACAACGAAGTGCCATTGCTAGACAATGATTTTAAGCCAGCTCTGCAAATTGCTAAATCTTCTGAGCTGCAGCAATGGCGATTGAAAAATAACCATCAACACGCCCGCCGTAACCAATTTCATTTCCCAACCAATCATCGTCAGCTAAGCATTACCGGATATCAGATGTTATTTGCCACGCTTTGGCAACGCTTTATGAATGTTGATAAAGAGAGTGGTACTGGGTATGCAGTTTTACTACTGTCACTGTTAAGCGGTCTTAGTATTGATAGCATCATTGCTGATTGGCAATGCAGTCGCAGTCAACGGCAGTATTTCGTCTATGACCGTGTCCGTAAAATCAGTAGTATCGCCATCACGATCGATGTGACGACCAATACTCGAAGTCATCTGCTTGCCCACAGACAAAGCAACGGCAGTACCTTTTATCGCGCACTGCCTGAAGCTTTACAAATCATGCTTGAGGATAAAATTACCGTTTCACCTGGTAATGTTAAAGCCGCTATCTCTTACGCTAAAGATATATTGAACCTGCCAGCACTGAGTCCTCAATATATTGAAGCCGGGCTATTTATCCTTATTAAAAACGAACTTAATAAGCCCCTACATGCCGACATGATCACAGGTGTTGATGTAAGGCATAGCTCTGCGCTGTATTACACTAGCACTAAAACGGTAGAGCTAGAGCAAACTTATATAAAAGCGGTAGAGCTGATAACTGAATACTGCAATGATGAGCAAAAAGTACTTTTAATAGATGAGTGTAGCGTACCGATGAACGGGCATAGAAGCCATATTGGTAGTGATATGGTACTAAAGACCACAATGTGCCAGCAGTTCTTTAATCAACTGGCTATCAGTGCTGAGAGTTTTAATGGAAAGTTAAAATCCCACATGGATCGCTATATTGCGCAGTTCAATAGTTATAGCATTTGGCTATGGCACATTATCCTGATCCAAACGGGTATTCGCCCAGTCAGACATGCACCAGGATTACTCAATCAGTTTGATTTGAAGCGGCGTATATTATGGGTATCTGACAAAGAAGAGCGTCATGCGCAGTCTGATGGCAGGCTCATTCCTCTTAGCAAGTTTTTGATAACTGCTATACAAAACTATATGACTTATATTAAGCAATTTGCCGCCATCTATAATCCATTATGTCCAGCAGCGCCTTATCCTATCAACGACATCTTGCAATCTGAGCGTCCTCTCATTCAGCTCTATAAAAAGAACCCAAAGGGCTTTACTAGCATTACGCCAAGCCAAGTTCGCTACCAGTTGCAAGACTTTTTTAGTCATCAGGATAATTGGCTGCGTCATCAGCTGAGATCCATGCTTACGGGGCGCGTGCCTGACTATCTGATTTGTGCCCTTTATGGTCATGAGCATCCTGATCAGGAATTTATGCATCCGATGTCATCAAGCTCTATTAATCAGCTGCACCAGCTCAGTTCCCATTTAGATGCGATTGCTACAGACCTTCACTTAAAACAAATTGAGGTTCGCCTATATGGATAACATTAGCGCTCATAAAATGCGACAGCTGAATAGAGAAGAAGCTAAAAACAGTATCAAGTATGATGCTAAAGCCCTAATTAAAGAATATATCAATCAATATCCTATGCAATCGCCTTGTGAGCTGCAGCATCATTATGAAGCGATTAACCAGTTACTAGAGGAGAAGTTCGATACCGCTCAAAACTTTCAATTGGCGCGGCGCGGATTTTTAGAGTTTATTCGTGATTATAATAAAGCTCACCAGATATACCTTAACGAGCCTGTTGTACCGATACTGGCGACTCGTGAGCGCTTGACCATTAATTATGATTGGTTTGTGAATGGGTGCGCTGTGGCAGACAGTAGCGCTATGATGATAGAGTCTTGGCAACGAAAACGGCGTTTTTCAATGAATGACTTGGTTGAGGGATTATTATATTGCAGCATCATGTATGGCGGTATCAACGACATTGAGGTGTTAAAAGCGCTCTATGATTGGCTATTTGGTGAGCGCCGTATATATAAAATTAACATGTCAGCGACTGATGAAAAAAGCAGAGTAGAATGTTTGGCTATAATACCGCTTAGCGTACCTGATGATAATTATGGAACTACGCTAGATGACAGCGAAAGCTTACATCGTTTTGTTGATTATATTCCCGATGATATGGGCCTATGTTTTTTATATGCTCTAAAGGATAAAGAGTTAAACACTGCCAAGATAAAGCCATTTAATACCATAATCAACGATATCTCACAAACGCTTAAACTCACCAATAAAGATATCGATCGCCCGCAGCACTCAATGCTCATCAAATATGCCAACTACCACTGGCGACAGCTAGAGGGTAGTCTAATCGATGGTGCGCTAGCCGTGGTGAAACAAGATGATATAAAGACAACAGGTTTGCCTACTGAGAAGCTAATCCATTATAACCGAGAGCTCATCAATCAAAACCCTGAGCCACTCGAGTGGTCTGAGCTGTTTGATGCCAGTTATCAGACGGTAGGAAAATCGCAGGACAAGAGAGATGCCACAGTTTATCCAAGCTTTAGCAAAAATCTGATCAAAGAGCTGCAAGATGCACTCAAATTGACTAGAAACGCCGCTATTTGTACTATCACAATATTAATGACAGACGCTAGCCAGCCTAATGCGCGACGCTTGCTTAGCTGGGTATTATCATTGCTCGGTGATAATAGTATTAGACTAAATACTATTAGTAAATATGCTGGCTGTATTGGTCGCGACTGGCTAATGCTGACGTTGGATGAGGATATTGATCAGTGGGAGGGTAATGACTTTGAGGAAGTGTACGAGCAAATTATTCAAAGTAAGGTAAAAGATGGTCGCAAGTTTTCTGTACTGTGCAAGTCGTCAGAGTTTGACGATACATATAGTGGTATAGATAATGATAACCATACTACTGGTCAACCGCTATCTTATCTTGATCGTTTAAAAGACAGTCAGAAATTTACTTATGGCCGTTTGAAAGCATTTCATGATCATCAGCGTATGCACTTTGATGCGCCTTATGTGCATTTTCCCTGGGGTAATAATCGGCAAGTTGTCAAAGCTGAAATGATATCACCGCGCGTGTATAGAGCGATGAGAAGTTATATCCAAACATCAGAGTTAGAGATAGAACAAAAGCAGCTATGTTTTATTGTACTGGCGCTTGCTTATCGGACTGGTATGCGAATTAACGAAATTATTGGTATTAAGGTTAGCGACATTGCAGATATAGGGTTTATTAATGGCCAAGTGGTTGAAGTGCCAAAAATAATCCTCAAGCCCAACCGCTATCGCCGGCTAAAAAGCAGTAGTTCTAAACGGGTGATACCGATAGACAGGCTTTTCAAGGATGATGAGTTAAAGCCCTTCATCGCATTCTATTATCAACAAAAAAGGTTAAAAAGAAATTATTTATTCTCACAAGGCTCAGGTGACCAGCCACTACCGTCCGTATTCTTTAGTAATATGATGAAAATAATATGGGATAGATTGCTGAGTACCCATGATTTCACCTTTCATAGCTTTCGGCATACTGCAATTAGCCAATTGGTCCTGGTGTTAAACGACTCGCCACTTAGAGAGGTGATGACAGATTATGGTACAGCCCATAGTGAATCTATCGTTAGCGCCGTGCTTGCTAATAATAAAGAAAAGGGGATGTGGTTTGGGCTAGCTAGCTTTGCAGGGCATCTAACGCCAGATACTACGTTTGAATATTATATGCATACCGCTCATCTATTGGCTGGATGGCAAATGAGTCAAGCCACACTTGTTATGCCGATAACCGTGTTTGAGATGGTGACAGGTATTGGTTATCAGACGGTGAATAGACAGAATGGCAGAGCTTATAGTCCTAACACCAAACAGGTTCATCTTGATAAAATGCGTGGCTATTTAATCAATAAGGTTGCGAGCAAAGAGTCTCTACTCTCTTATAACAGAACACCAGCTAATACAGATTATGAGCAAAACACACAAAATGACGCAGCGAATACTCGACCGTCTCTATTTGTCCATCCTAGAATTTATGATGTGATTGCACTGTTAGAAGAGCTGCAAAAAACAAGTGTTGATAAAAGAGCGGATCAGTTGGCAGAGGTCGCACTTCAGCATGGTATCGCTGTCAATGATGCTAGACAGATTTACGATAGAGCCAGTCAGATTTTTACTGATGATAGGCTGCTTTTGAGTGCGCCGACGGGACATAAAAACCAAGAGGTTCTAGTTAAAGCGCTTGATCGAGCATATCAGATGTCAATTGATGAGCCTGCTAGACTGAAATCGTTTGTAGGAATATTTACAGGTAAAAAAAACTTAAACACCTCATCGATTCATTTTGGTATTAAAGAGACTCAGCTTAAAATGCTACAGCAGTTCATGGAAGTAGGTTGTCAGCTTATCGATGCCAGTCATTGGCGAATTAGAGCACATAGCGAACAGGCAGTGCGTGATATTAAAAAAGAGCTTGGACTGAATAGCTCAATACGTATTGGTGCTCGTGAGAGTTTCCATGGTTATGAGGTTAGGGTAGTACAGAAAAAGCGGAGAAGATCTGATAAAAATATGGCTATAACAGATGATTATTATTCCTCGTCAGGAATTTTGAAGTATGTGGGATACTTACTTATAATATTAGTTGAAAACTAGATACAGCCTTTTGTAATTCTGAATGATTGCTTTTTTTATGTAGCTTGCAGTAGTTATCAAGCTGATTTATTCAAGTAGTTCGTATGAGCAAGGTGACAGAGTGACAAGCTATATGGTCAACGGGCTAGAAGATGATTTTTGCTCTATATGATTAAAATTTTGTCACAGATAATATTCTTCTAAACACTAGAGAGTATAAGGATTGTCACGTTGTCACGTTTAGAAAAGGTTAGTGTATACGATAAATGGAATACCTTACCTCGTTAGATGTGGTAGTGATAGGTACTGTGGCAGGAGTAACTCTTAAGTGACTACTAAAAAATAATACTAACAATGAGAATAATAACTTTAACTATAGTAATTAGCCTCTATCTAAGTGTTAGTTTCAGTTCAAAGCCAAGAAAAAGGAATTGCAATTAGATTTTAAGGTTTTAACCAAATAATAATGCATCGGCTATTTACTCGAGATTTATAACTCATAAAGTATCATCTTATTAGATAGAGCGTGAATATTTAATAGCTTTTGATATATTCACAGTAGCGGAGTATAGGTGGTTTTAGCGTGACAACGTGACAAGGCATACACTGTGTGGCGTACAGCTATTTTTATCCGCGACTTTTTAATACCTTTCACCGGTTACGATATGTTAAAAGGTAGGTAGCTAATAGCTTTCACGTTGTCACGTACGTAAATCCCAATATCTTCTCGACTACCTTATAAAAAATAAGATTTAAGAAGTTAACTACAAACTTTGCATGTTGAGGTCTTGGCTATATTTTTAGTAACTAAACTCTAGTTAGTTAGGCTCTCAAAAATACTAAAATGTATGTTTCTAACACACTGAAACTTGCAGAAATATCTATCCATTAAACTAACCTAACATTTAATTTGCGATGACCATTCAAGAATCTAATAATACTCCTTAATATAAGCATAAGCTCGATCGAATAGTTCTTGATCTTTGTGTAGCTTGTACTTCAAAAGTGCTTTACGTAAGGATTTTTGTACCTCACGCTCGCCAGCGCTAGTGGTTTGCCAGCCAGGAAAGCGCACAATTCTCACGATGGCATCAATATCAACAACAATGCGTTCGACCACCGCTGGTGTTTGATCTGTTTTCAGTTCTAGAAATAGTTCAGACAAAGCCGATGTAGGTGATTTCTCTTGGACCTCGATTTCTAGCTCTTTTTCTGCTTGAACGGTTTCTTTCGCAATTTTACAAAGCTCTTTTACAAAATCAATGGAAGCTACTAAACCTTTTTCAGCTTTATCTCGTAAAGCCTCAAGGCGTTCACTTAGAGACTTAAAAGTAGGCAAGTCGCCTGCACCCTTAAAGCGCTCAACTAAAGCTTTCTCTAGTTGCTTTACTTTTTTCGGACTAGGATTATTGAAGATATCTTCGATGATATTTGCATCCATGACAAATTCATCTAAGACATGCACACTACCCACATGCACGTTGTCATGGATCAATTTGGTAGTCTGTGCACCCAGTGTCAACCAAAGCAATTTACCGATACTGTCAGAGGCGGGCTTGACCGACTCATACACCTGAGCCAGCCATTTATAATCTTGGTTATAGTTATCTAACACTGAATCCGGTGATAACGACTCCCAAAGCTTAAATAGAAACTTAAAGTCCAACGCAAAAGCATCTTTCTTTTCATTATTGGCTATAGCGTTCTGTGCTGCTTCTAGGCCCTCAAAGCCTTCTAAGGTTCTATCTACGCTTTCAAAGTGAGACAAGGCATTGTGCATGGCTTGTGGGAGCTGTTCGCGCAGCTCTGATAGGTTAGTAATGATTTGCTGTGCACCTAGCTCATCAAACTCTAGCGCTTTTGCTGCATCATCAAACACACCAAAGTAATCAACAATGCAGCCAAAAGTCTTGCCTGGATATAGACGGTTGGTTCGGCAAATCGCTTGTAGCAAGGTATGGTCTTTCATGGACTTATCTAAGTACATGGTCTGACAAATAGGCGCGTCAAAACCTGTTAAAAGCTTTGCGGTAACGATAATAAATTTAAGCTCTGAGCTAGCGTCATTAAATTCATCAACAATTTTTTCTTGTTGGCTCTTGTCTATACCCCATTTTTTCTTAAACTCATAATCATCGTTAGCGGTAGTAGAAATAATCACTTTACTGGCCGCTTCAGGAAAGTGCTCATCCAGTGCCTCTTTATATAGAACGCAAGCATGACGATCTGGCGTTACTATCATTGCTTTAAAGCCGTGAGGCTCTACTTTTTCCATAAAGTGGATAGCAATGTCTTCAGCTATTCTAGTAATACGCTCAGGCGACTTTAAGAAGGCGGCCATTTTGGCTGACTTCTTATTCAAAGCATCAGCGTCTTCATCGCTTAACGCTTGGCTTTCTTTAAAGTCAGCAAAGGCTTTATCAAGTGATTCTTTATCAATATGCACATCAACCAAGCGTGGCTCAAAATGCAAGGGTAGGGTGGCTTCATCACGAATGGAGTCATGGAAGGTATAGCGACTCATATAGCCGCCTTGGTCTTCCTCGGCACCGAATGCCCAGAACGTATTCTTATCCGCTTTATTAACGGGCGTACCGGTTAAGCCAAATAGAAATGCATTAGGTAATGCAGCGCGCATCTGACGACCTAAATCCCCTTCCTGTGTACGGTGGGCCTCATCTACCAACACGATGATATTATCGCGGGTATTCATATTAGGTTTGGCATCACGGAACTTATGAATAGTAGAAACGATTATTTTGCGGGTGTCACGCTCAAGCATTTGCTGTAATTCTCTAATACTTTCGGTGCTTTCTACGTTAGCAATATCCGCAGCGTTAAAGATGCCGCTTATCTGCGTATCTAAGTCGGTTCTATCTACTAGGACAATAACCGTTGGGCTTTTTAGCTTTGCTTCACGGCGCAGTTTTTGTGCGGCAAACACCATCAGTAAGGACTTACCTGAGCCTTGAAAATGCCAGATTAAGCCTTTTTTGATTTTACCTTCAACGACACGCTCAACGATTTTATTCGCGCCTTCATACTGCTGAAAACGCGGTATTATTTTCATTCGCTGCTTTTTCTTATTACTGCTGAACAGTGAGAAGTTACGCATGATATCGAGCAGGCGTGCAGGGTTAAGTAGATCTTTTAACTCTTTAGCCACTCCACCTAAACCAAAGCTTCTAGCAATAGCATCGTCATCATTACTTAGACGCCAAGGTGCCCAAAATTCTAATGGACAGCGTACAGAGCCATAAAAGAACTCTTTGCCTTCAGTAGCAAAGGAAAGGATATTAGGTACAAATAACTGTGGCACAGCATTTTCATAAATATTGTGTATTTCATGCGCGCCGTCTAGCCAGCTAACAGAGGGGCGAATAGGGGTTTTAGCTTCGCCGACGACGACAGGAATACCGTTAATTATCATCACGATATCGGGTATTTTGGTCTCTCTATAATGAATACGAAACTGGTTGGTAATGACGTATTGGTTATTATCAAGGTTTTCAAAGTCGATTAGGCGAATAGACACATGGTGATTATTCTTACCAAAGGGCATGGTCTTTTCGCCCGTTAACCACTGGAAAAACTCTTCGTTGGCTTTGACTAAACCGACTTGGTTCACCGAAATTAGAATAGCGCGTAAAGCATGAATGACTTCATCAGCCAAAGCAGGATTCGCTTGGATATCAGGGTTTAAGCGCAATAGTGCCGCTTTTACTTGCGACTCAATCAACACCTCATTAACACTACGACCAAGCTGCTCGGCGGATTGGAATTGCCACTGGGCACTATACTGACTGCGAGGCTCATTAACCTGGTTGCTCTCATGAGAAGCATTTAAATTAAGGCCACTCATTTGATTGATGATGTAGTGCTCTACGCTGTTTAATTCATTAAAAGCCATTCTAGTAGTCCGTTACTTAGAAAAAATATGTTTTAACATCTCGATTAACACTTCTCTTCCAGATTTCAAAGAAACAATTATTGAATTTATTGTTTCATCAAAAGATAGCATTTCTCTTACAATTTCTTCTTGTATATAAATCGGTAGTACTGGAATTTCCAAGTTACCTATTCTAGTAGTGTTTAGATTAGGTTGATCGGCCCCTGCGGCGATGCGGTTTCTAAGGTGATCTGTAATCGAATCTAAAAAATAATAAAGGTATTCCTTTTGTAGACCTTCAAGTTCAAGAAATGCAGCTACGCCGTCATTAGCGCCTGCTTCGAAAGTTAATATCCTGGGTACTCCCAGTGAGTAGCCACTATTTGAAAGCAATACTGTATTAGGTGGTATTATTCGAGTTTGCTGAGCTCCCTTTTCAGTAAGGCATGATTTAACCTGGTCTTTAAGTAAAAACGGTGACGTATTCTTTGTGAGACTCCCAACAGTAACCCAAGGCAAAAAACTTCCATTAAAGAGCTCCGGACTTCCTGCAGGTCGGGGTGATGAGCCTCTTACAATTGAAGCGAAGTTTTTCAGTTTTTCAGAATGCCACTTATTTCTCACGCACTCGTCAGAGGATATTTTAGCTTGAAAATATGCTTTTCTTGCTACTAAAGCTTTACTAAGCAAGCTTTCAAGCATTTCTAAATTTGTGTTTTTTGACCATAAAAGATCACTAATTCGTTTTTGCTCTTCAATAGGTGGAAGTTTAACCTCAAAAGCTGCTAAATCCCGCCACTTGACACGTTTTGACATAGTGCCTTCTGCATTAGAGTTAGCATAGGTCCAAAGAGCAGGAGAATTTACTATAAATGCCAAAAATCCAGGTTCTATTAATTCATGGTTTTCACGTAAAACAAAAGCATCACCGGAACACACTCCATCAAAGTTTACTAAGGACGCTCGTTTTAAATAAGCATTTCTTCTCGCGAAAAGGATATCGCCTGCTTTAAAAGATTTTGCTGCTGAAGTTAAGTTTTCAGTTGATTCAAAGTTTTTAACATTCAAGTCACCCGAAATAAAGTTCTGGAGACCTACGAATTTTTTTAAATCAGATTCTGAAGGGTGATCAACCCTCTCTGAAATTTCCTCAGCAATTTCGCCAAGGCGAAAAGTATTCCATTTCATATTGTCGATTTTTAGGTTTATAACTTTATTAAGCATTTTCATTGCCTTTATCGAGAGCTTCAAACAGCTTACTAACGGATACTTTCAAATCACTAGCTTTATTTTCCCAATCAGACAAAGCCTGACCAAATCGTAATCCTACTGACTCTTTATCTTCCACGAAAAGCTGGACACTTAATCGGGTGTTTTTATCAGCTAAAATATCCTCGTTTTTAATAACCTTTGAAAAGCCAGAGAGAGTTTCATAGTTTAAATAAGCACTATGTATTTTCTTAATATGATGCTCATCTAAATAACTTATTGTTTTCTCCTTTCTCACCTCATCAACTGCTTGAATAAAAAGTACATTCCCTTTTCTATCTTGCGTCTTATTATTATTGGTTATTAATAAGCATGAAGTCATAGATGAGTTATAAAAAAGATTAGGACCTAAACTAATTACACATTCAACTACATCATCAGAAATCATTTCCTTACGTATTTTAGCTTCGAAATCTCGGAACAATACTCCATGTGGCCACAGAGTCACAGACCGACCGTTCTTTAAGTCCAAACTTTTTTGAATATGCTGCTGAAAAGCATAGTCTGCACAGCCTTGCGGCGGTGTGCCCCATAGATTCCTACCATAAGGATCATTCTCAAAAGATTTTCTGTCCCATGACTTAATCGAATAGGGCGGGTTCGCCAATATTACATTGAACTTTTTTAGCTCACCGTTCTCTATTAAGCCTGGGTTGGCCAAGGTATCGCCACGTACAATCTCAAACTCTTCTATGCCATGCATAAACATATTCATGCGGGCAATGGCTGAGGTGAGTAGGTTAATTTCTTGGCCATATAATTTGAGGGTACGATATTCTTTGCCTTCATCTTTTAAATGCAGAGCACAGTTAAGCAATAAACCACCGGAACCACAAGTTGGATCATAAACAGATTCGTCTGGCTGTGGGTCCATTATCATGGTCATCAGCTTTACTACCGTACGGTTGGTATAAAACTCAGCCGCCGTATGGCCACTATCATCAGCAAACTCTTTAATCAGATACTCATAAGCGTTACCTAGCTTATCGTCAGGTACATTGGCTAAATTAAGCGTGTGCTGCGAGTAATGCTCAATAAGGTTAGTAAGCATAGCGTCGGATAGGCGATCTTTATTAGTCCAGCTAGCATCACCAAAAATACCTTGTAAGGTGTCAGGATTGGCTTGTTCAATGGCACGCATAGCGCCTTGCAGTGCTTGACCGATATTAACCGTAGTTTCACGAACGTCTTGCCAGCGCGCACTTTCTGGAATTTGGAAATGGTGGTTTTCTGCAAAGGCGGCGTACTCCATATCGCCATCTGATTCAGCCAATGCTTTTTCAAACTCTTCATCGTAAACGTCAGAGATACGCTTAAAGAATAGTAAAGGAAAGATATACTGCTTGTAGTCGCCAGCATCAATGGTGCCGCGTAAGGTAGTGGCTGCGCCCCAGAGGTACTTTTCTAGTTCTTGTTGGGTCATCATACTGATGCTTCCTCTATCAAACTTGCTTGTTCTTCAACATCCCTAATAATTTCAGAGGCATTGATATCTCGACCTTCAGCTAAAATGTGTATTGCATTCGCTACATAAGCGGCTCTTTTAGCAATAAATTGAGCAAAGTCATTTTTGACCTTATCCGCTTTTTCTTCACCAGATAAACCAGTGTAGTCCCCACACTTTAATTCATCCAACGGTATTAGATGTGATTGCAGGCGTGCATTGACGATATCCTCGCTGGTCCAGTTATAACGTTCTTTCAGGTAACTGAGTGGATCTTTACTGCTGATATTTAAATTAGTTTTATCGGTAATTAGTGCACAGTTCAGTGCAAAGTAACTTTCCGTTCCCACTTCTTTTAATAAGGCATCAGGGAACACATGATGATAATGTCTGCGGCCATCAACAAGTTGTTGTCTAGTTAGTGACGAACCATCAGCAAAATCGTAAGCACCTAGTTTGCTAAACACAGCCATGATACCTCGACCGCGAATATTCTCGCGTTTTGGCCAGCCAATCCGCTTTAACTCATCATCAATTGCTAGTGGATATAAATCACGATTTAAAACTTGAACATCATTTTCAGTATAGAGGGAGCCATCTGCTTTAGTTACTGCTGTAATGATATTTCTAAGCATTATGAAGTCGTTAAATGCATGAGAGGCGGCAGCGTTTTCATAACGGTCTGTAAAGAAACTAGACCAAAGATACTTTTTAAGTAATATTTCAAAGTTTCCTCTAGAGTCTAAATTTTCAGGTATATCAACATATAATGCAGCAATCACAGCTAATACTGCATTGGTGGGTAACCTAGCACGGTCATAAATAGCCTGGCTTTCCATAAACGTTGCCATTTTAGACAGGCCTAGAGACATCCTATCCCAGTTATCGACCATATCTTCTTTGTTCATATCCCACATGCCACGCTGATTCGGTAGCTTCCCTTGTATTAATGCGGAGGTAGCGAGTATTAAAAATGGCAATTCAAAATAATGCTTAATTGTTGGGTATTTTTGGTCTAACTCATTTTGATAATCATCTAAAGAGACGCCTTTAACGCCTTCTATTTCTGCGCGAATAATATCGTACTGTGATAAAGGTTTGCTGTTGGTATTCATGTTAATAAATACTTGTAAAGCGGTTTCTTTGCTTGTTTGTGAAGGCAGTGCAAGATACGGAAGATTAAAGTGCGTAATGACTTCTCTAAAGTCCCTTATTTTGTTTTTTAGCTTCTCTTGTTTTCCCATCCATTGCTTTAATAGGGCTTTGTAATCTTCTTCATCAATACTTGGTTCTGAACTTGATAATGCAGAATCAATCCACTCTTCAATTTCATCAGAAATATCACCAGGTCTAAACAAGTTCATGGGTATTAGGCCACGTTTTAAGCACTCACTAGGCTCATCCACCCACAACGGCATTCTGTTACCATTTTTATTTATCCAACGACCTTTATACCAAACTTCCGACTCATCTGTTTTTTCGTTTTCGGGCACGCTTTCATCGTAAGCGTTTAGGTATAAAAAGTAATTAATATCCTCATAGTTATTGTGCAAAGCTCGCCACAGCGATGTTAAACGCTGCTGGCCATCTAGAAGGTGCTCAGTAACACGCCCTTGGGTTTCCGGAGCAGTAACTAAATATCTTGATACAAACTGCTCTTTATCGACATCAAGCAATAATGTTACGCCTAGCGGTAGATTTTTGGTAACCGTATCTAGCAGGCTGCAAACTCTGTTTTTATCCCAAGCTTGGTGTCTTTGAAAACGAGGTAGTTTTATTTCACCACTTTGAATTTTTTGAAACCAGACAGAGACCTGTCTGTCTTTTGCTGAGCTAGATGGCATCTTCATTATAAAAATTCCTTTAATATCGCTTTAAACTTTTCTTCCGCTTCAAGGCTGGCTTGCCATGCTTCTTTTAAATCAGCCATAGCTTCTTCAACAGTGGGCAGGTTGTCTTCTATGATTTTCTCTACGTAGAGTGGGATATTTAGATTGAAATCGTTTTCTTTTAAGTCTTCAAAACTGGCTACCTTAGCGTAGTTCTCGACATCTTGGTAATCGCTATACCATTGATATATTTGCTGAACGTGTTCTGGTTCTAGGTGGTTTTGTGCACGGCCCACACGTATTTGTTCAGAGGCATCAATAAATAGAACGTTTCCTTTTTTATCGGCATCTTTGTTTTGTTTGAAGACCATGACACATGCGGCTAACTGTGTGCCGTAGAATACATTAGGACCTAAACCTATGACGGCTTCTAAAATACCCTGCTCTAGTAATGCTTGACGGATTTTACCTTCAGCACCTTTACGAAATAGGGCACCATGAGGCAATACCACGGTCATACGACCTGTACTGTTCATGGATTTAACCATATGCTGTACCCAAGCCATGTCGCCATTACCTTTAGGTGGCACGCCAGCAATATTGCGTCCATAGGGATCATTAGCCCAATTATCCGCGCCCCAATCTTTGAGTGAGAACGGCGGATTAGCTATGACACAATCAAAGGTTTTTAAACCATCGGCTTGGAAAAAGGCAGGCTCGCGTAAGGTATCACCACGCAGGATTTCAAAATCTTCTATGCCGTGTAAAAACATATTCATACGTGCAATAGCACTGGATGTCAGATTTCTTTCTTGGCCATAGAGTTTAAGCGTACGAAAGTCTTCGCCGTTATGTTTCAGGTTATCGACACACTCTAATAGCATACCTCCGGTCCCACATGCAGGGTCATAGACAGATTCACCTTCGTGCGGATCAAGAATAAGTCCTAGCAAATGCACTACTGATCGCGGCGTGTAAAACTCACCTGCTTTTTTATTGGTTAGGTCAGCAAAGTGCTTGATTAGATATTCGTAGGCGTTACCTAACATATCTGGATTGGCATTTTCATGGCCTAAACGATACTGTGAGAAATGCTCAATCAGATCAATCAATAGCTTATCTGGCAGCTTATTCTTATTACTCCACTGAGCATCACCAAAGATACCGTATAAAAAGCCTTGGTTAGCTTGCTCAATGCCGCGTAGCGCCTGTTCAATGGCTTGGCCTACATTAGTGGTCGTTTCGCGCACATCATTCCAGTGACAGCCTTGTGGTATTTCAAATCGGTGCATTTCTGGCATAGATGCGTATTCGATATCACCGTCAGACTCTTCTAGTGCCTGTTTGTATTCTTCGTCATAAACGTCGGAGATACGCTTGAAAAATAAGAGGGGGAAAATATACACCTTGAAATCTGAAGCATCGACGGGACCTTTTAGGATCCAAGCAGCTTTTGAAAGGTATTGCTCTAACTGGGACAGTGATAAGACTTCACTCATTAATAGATTCTCTCAATAAAGCAGGTATGGATAAAATGTAGTGGTCTGGTGGTTATATCGTACCCAGAGTTTTATCAAACCCCAATAGCACACATACCACCTGAGTATTTCGTAAAACCTTAAAAGCGCTGCTAAGTCAAATCAGAAATGACTTAGCAGCGCTTTTTTGTGCTCGGTTATGCTAAACACACCGTTCTTTGTTCTACTAAAGCTAATAATAGCACACCCCAAAAAATGATGATATTAACACCTAAGCAGTAGAGTTCGCCTAATCTGTATGTACTGATAGAAGTCAGTATATTTTATATAAAATACATTCATAGTCCTTACAAAATAACCCGCTTAACAATTAATCACCATTATATTGAGACAAACAATTGAATTTAGAATAGTACATAACCTAGAAAATAAATCACTAGGCAGTCTACTATACTTGTCTTAATGATAATAAATAGTAAGCGAATGAATATGACAGCGGCTTTAATTGATGAATACGCTCCTTACACTAGAGCGATAGCTCACGCCTGCGCTATCACCTTTAAAGGCAATGCTAGAAACAACCTCCAACAAGACGCATTTTTCTTTTTAGACCATTGGTATCAAGAGGATTTAGGGGTGATGGCAGTGACATCAGTACAAGCGCCATTTTGTCTTGCTGTATCAGACGGCGTTGCCAGCTCTAACCAGTCACAGCACTGCTCAAAGGCAGTGGTCAAAGCAATTAAAGCGCTATGGGATGACAAACAAGCAAACGTCCAAAACATGACCTCAGATCGTATGTATCAACAACTGAGTCAAACAAAGCATGCAAAAAAACGCTATGGCGCTGCAGCAACCCTCGCCATGATTGTCGGCACATTAAAGGATGACAATTCAATCAATATAAACATCAGGCATGTTGGTGATAGCCGCGTATATAAGCTAGGTAAATATGAGAATGAATGGCAGTGCTTAACTCGTGATCATAATCTATTGAATGAGCTGGTAGATGAGCAAGCGAAAGATGAAGATCGCCAAGTAGAGTTTACGGAGTACAATCGCACAGGTATGGCTGGAAGCTTGTATAGTATTACTGAGTGCTTTGCATTGGCAGTGAATAGCGATGACCCAAGCAGCGAGCCACCTAACAGTACAAAACAGACCTTCACGTGCAATCGGGCGATAGTCTCGTTGTCTGTACTGACGGTATTCATGACTTAGTGCCAAGTAATGAATGGGCGCTTATCGATAATCAAACGGATTTACAAGAGTGGCTACAGACGCTTAGACAGCAAGTTTATGACTCTGATGGCAATGCTTATGATAACGGTACAGCCATTGTGGTACGGTTTGAATAATTGTCTTATGACAGTTCATTTCTAAGATGAAAATTTGATAGATTCAATAACCTATAGAGTAGCTCATATGTCTACATACCCAATAGCAACCTACAACAAATCAACCCGTCTGTTTGCGCTCTATCAGCGTTTGCCACGTAGTAAAGACAAGGCAATATCGCTCACAGAGCTAATGAACGTTTATGGTGATAACCCTGATCATTACACAAACGAGCGCAAAAACTTAGAGAACGACCTAACAAGTCTCAATCAAATATTTACCGATATTTTCCATAGCGATGCTTTAATCAGGTTGCCAGCTTGGAGTCAGAATATCAGCGGCAAGACCGCACGGTTTTATATTGAGCCAAGTTTTAGTATCGATATCATCAATGAGCAAACGGTATTCTTTTGGCAAATGCTTGCTAACTATACCGCCAACTACTTACCAGCACCCTTTAAGCAAAGTATTAGCGATAAGTTGAACCAGTTAGATCGCCAAGACAAGTACAGCTTCAATCAAAGTAGTCTGGGGCAGTGGAAAGACCATCTCATTATTCTGCCTAGTATCGTACAAGCACCAAAGCTTGATAGTGACGTGCTGGCTAGCATTCATCACGCGTTGTTGCAAAACAAGCAGCTTCAAATTAGCTATCAAAATAAATGGCGTAACAATCCTGCCGTCAGAGTAATCTATCCTAAAGGGCTCGTTTTTATTGACAATATGATGTACCTCACTGGGTTTGATCCAACGGACGATCATATCGATGATAATGTCTTATTAAAGGCGCACCGTAATTTTGCGGTTAATCGTATTGAAGCAGCTGAAGTAACAGAGCAGTCGGTACCGGACTGGGTAGAGCGCAATGCTTTAACTCTTGAGAATCTACGTAAGCTAGGAAAGTTGGAATTGAATAATTGTTTAGAAATCGGACTGGTTCTAAAGGTGCAAAAATATGCCTGCCAGCATTTATATGAGCGGCCGTTATCATCTACTCAAACGATTACGGTTATCAATGACACTTGGAATGAAGTGCACGCAACGGTTGCGAATACTCAGCGTCTGCAAGATTGGCTAGTAAGTATGTCGCAGTTGGCAGTAGTGGTTGAACCGCTAGAGCTAAAAAAAGCTATTCTTAAGCGTTTAGAAAGCGGGATGGAATTATATACAAAATAGTTGATCAAGCATTTTGCCAAAAGTACTAAAAAACAGATATATTTTTCTAATGTAATCAAGGAGTCAGAATGACCACAGCTAACTTATTCAAATTTGTTACCTCTGAGCTATCACAAGACGCTCTGATATGATAGCTTCTGTCATGGGCAGACCAAGACTAACAAACAGTAATTGATACACACAAAGCACGAAATAAGATAGTAACCAGTGTATTGGCGTTGTTCTTCACTAGAGAGAGTAAATCATCACCAAGTAGCATTGATAAAATAGTGGTAAAACGTCAATTAAGTGATATTAATGTTCTTTGCATTTATTATTGCCTGTTTTATCATCAGTGATGACTGGGATGAGCAGGCGCTACTTGAGCTGAAAGAGAAAGCAGAGGTTGATGTTTTATTAGGTTTACAAACAGATGACCACGACCATGAAAGCTTAGATATTATAGAGGCGGTTATTAAGTTTCAGCTAGATGAAGTAAGTGATGTCGTTGAACTGCTTAATGTAAATTCTTCAAGCACTATTATCGGTATAGATGTAACAGATGTTAAAAGACTATTTAAGTGTGTGAATGCATTCAAGTTAATTCAAGTAGGCGAGATAGATGACTCTGAAACAAATATGATGATGTCAAAGACAGGTAAGCCAATTTATCAACTGATTGAAGATCGAAATACTAACGGTTTGATTGTTGGAATGGTAAAGAGTCAAAGTCTGTCATTGGGGGATGTAGCTTATATATCAGATGCTATTGAGACTCTACTAAATAATTAGAATGCATTTATATACCACTGTTCAAGTATTGCTGATGAGCCTGATTCTTTCCGTTTAAGAGTAATTTATGCTCAGAGTTAGGTAAAGGTTTAGATATAAGCGTTATGAGCTATGCTGAAAAACACCATAAAGGTAAATAAACTTGTTAAACTAATAATTCGATAAGGATTTTAGCAGTTAATCTGTATCTAGAAGTGTTCTGATTTTCCGGATGGATTATCAGTGCTAAACAATTGGATTAAATAAAATAAAAGAACCGAAACCTGTATCAAACAGATTTCAGTCTCTCGTATATGCTCTAAAATCTATAGTAAATGTGATAGATAACGTGAAAAGGCATCCTCAAAGTCTCTAACATCGTAACCTTTACCTCGCGCTTCGTTACCGCGTAGGTCACGCGTCCTCATATCTTTAGATGAAATTTTGAATCCACTCAATCGTTTAGCTATTTGCCGTAGGGTGATAGGTTTACCATGATTTAAAGTCGACCAGATCATCTCTGGGTCTCTACATAATCCTGCCAGCAAATTCTTACTCAAAAGTCTGTCTGTCCCATGTAGATTAAAAACGGTTTGAATATCAGCTAATAGCTGCTCATTTAAACTTGGTTCTTCACTTTCTAAACCCGATATTTCAATACAAGCTTTATAAGCCTGCTCTAGCCAGTCATCACCAAGTACTAGTGCAATTTTTAGAAGTATTTCCCAGTTATCTTGTGCACGATCATTGATATGAGGAGGTAACACTGGCTTTGCTGCTTTTACCGCTAACATATTATCATCAGACCATCTTGCAAGCTGAGACTGGATAGTTTTAGTGACGTCTATAGGTAATTCACGAAGCCGTTTTTTTGACTCATTTTTCATTTTACGACGCAGAGTTAGAGATATTGATCGATCTATTAATGTGCCAGGGATTTTGCCAATACCTGAGATTGCTTTAGCACCATATGCATTAAACGCTACTGGCTTATTATCATCTCCAACACAGCGTAAAACCTTAGAATGCTCAAGACTGTGCCCTGCATTTAGTATGCCCCGCATTTCTTTATCATCATTAATGAAAGTATCAACTTCATCAATAAATAACGTTGGTGTATAAGCTTCAATGCAACGATACAAAGCTGATTTTGTGATATTAGATGTTGACAGCGACTTTTTGCTCAAAAGGCTCATTAATGTTAATAGCGTACTTTTACCGCAGCGTTTTTCTGGAGCATTGATCCAAGCTATCGGCAACACATCACTTGCTGGTACGAGCCATGTCATTAATATCCATAACGTAGCAGAAACTTTAACTGCATCAGTGCAAGCGATGTGATCCTCTAGTATCTGATATATTAGACTAACTATTAAAGCAATATCTAATACTGGTTCTGAGCTTGGCTTAGTATCAACGACTAAACTTTGAGTGTTTTCATCTAGCTCATTTTTTACATTCTTGACCAATTTATCAAATGCGTTTAATGTTACATTTAAAAACTTAGCAGTATCAATTCGTGCTAGCTGATAATCTAGCTCTGGTAATTTAGCTATATTGTTAATAATAGCTTTTGCTTCCTCTGAGCTAATTTTCGGCACATTTTGTGATAAAATATCTAATGATGGCTGGTCAATGTCATCTTTAGTACTCTTCGAAGGCTGAGCATCTGGCAGGATGCTCAGCTTTTTTATTGGGTCAACTGATTGCTCATCAATTGCCTCAGGAGGTGTAACCTTGTTGTTTTTACTCATGACTATGCCTCCTTATCATTAGAAAACGTAGAATGGCTCTCAATCCATTCTAGAACCTCAGAGTTTCGCCAGGCCACTACGGTTGGAGACAGTCTTATGCTGGCAGGAAACCTACCATCACGACTCCACTGGTGTAAAGTCGTTCTCGAAAATGGTAAAAAAGGAAGGATAGTTTTTGCTCGTGACATGCCCTGGATCGGTAGCGTACTAATTGACTCATTTTTTAGTGACGCGTTACAGTCATTATCGTTATATTGATCGGTCATTTTATTTCTCCATGTGTACTGCAGCGACATGCTGCGGTACGTATGGAATATAGTAAAATAAGATAAGAATGTCATCGCAATTTGCGATCACTAAATCGCAAGTTGCTAATGTTAGCGTTTATAACGCTCATTTGCATCAGCAAAAATGTCTTCAATATTTCTTTGACCAAGTTTCGGAATATTTTCATCTACAATATGTTGAATTAAACCAGATTGAGTTGGCTTACCTGTGCTTTTAGGGCTTTCACTTTTAAAATGATATGCAGAGATATCAGGATTTAGTAACAAATCTTTAAGAACTAATATTAATGAGTAGGCACTATCTTTGACATCATTTTTTGTCTGTTGAGACTGAGATTTATCAAGTTTTTTTCTAAGTATTTCTATTTCTTTGTTTTTTTGACTAATTATTCTGTTTGTATCAGATAAACTATTTCTCAATTTTGGAAGTTCATGACTACTTTCAATAACTGTTATAATGTACTGTAAGTCATTTTTTAAGAATATAAGTTCATAATCATCTTTATTAATAGGCGATAAGGTATAACCTAAAATATTTTTGATTTCATCATTATTGAGATCTTTATCACCAAAATCAGCCTCAATTTTTTCAGGTATAAACATTTTGGGTCCTAGACTGACCTCTAAATTGCCTCCTAGATATGTGACACTTAAAGGTAGCAATCTGAAGACCCCTTCAACTAGTATAGATACTCCGAGATTCTTTGTAGCTCGCTTAGCATTTAAACTGAATAAAAGTTTTTCAATAAAGCGCTTTGTGTTTCTCAGACTTGTACTTGAATCATAGTCATGAGGGTGGATTGTTTCTCCAATTTCCAGGTTGCACATTTGAGTGCTGATAGTGTGATATAAGCTATCTGTGATTTCTTTTATACTTTTTTCTGGAACATCTTCTGCCTCTGTTACAATATCGACTGGACCGCTATAGCTTATATATGGTGTTAGACGATCAGTGTGGATCAAACGTACAATACTTTCGTCTTTACTATATGAGCGGTCTTCTGTTTTGAGAAGTAATTCCCTTACTTCGTCTAAAGTATAAAATAACTCTTTATTATAATTCATATTTTTACCTGTATTTGTCATTTTAAAGACCTGAGGTTTTGTTGGGCATACAAACATTACACCCCTTATTTTAAAGAGCTTACATAATCCGCCCATTCATCCATCATCTTTTGACGGTAATCTAAATGCTGAGCGCCGTTATAGGCTTTACTAATTTTATTTTCTTGCTCATGGGCAAGTTGTAACTCAATGGCTTCATGCATAAAGCCTTGTTCATGAAGTATAGTGCTCGCCAGTCCTCGGAATCCATGTCCCGTCATTTTATATTTATAGCCCATTTGATATAAAGCGTTAATAAAAGCATTTTGGCTGTAAGGTTTGCGAGTTGAAGGGTTGTAGAATACATACTGCTCTGAAAAATTCAGCTCTTTAATTTGTTTTAATATATCTATGACCTGTGGTGCAAGAGGCACAATGTGAGGTCTATCCATCTTCATTTTGTCTGCAGGTATACGCCAAATTTTATCGTTCCAAGCTATCTCTGACCATTCCATGAACCTAAGCTCATTGGTACGTACGAATGTGTAGCATAGAAACCATAAGCCTAATTTGACTGTGATATGCCCAGTGTAGTCATTGATATCTTGTAAGAGTTTTGGCAACTCTTTCGAAGTAATGCGACTATGATTTTTAGTTTTATGCGGTTTAATGGCCGCTGATAAATCTGCTGCTGGGTTTGAGGTAGCCACACCTATACGAATAGCATGCTTAAATATCTGTCCTACTTCTGCCATTATGCGGCGAGCCATTTCATTAGCGCCGCGTGCCTCGATACTTTTACCAATCGTCAAAATATCAGGCGATGTAATGTCGTCGATTAGTTTATGACCGATAACTGGTTTAACGTCACGTGTGTAAGCTGAATAGTTGCGACTAAATGTACTTGGCGCTAAAAAGGTTTTACGGTCTGCATACCAAGTCTGTGCAATACTATCAAAAAGCCTCGAGCCATCTTGCTCAGCGCGCTTTTCTTTTTTCTTGTCTTTTGGGTTAATACCTTCACTAATAAGCTGCTTTATTTCTAGGTTACGCTGTCGTGCTTGTTGTAATGTGATTATTGGGTATTTACCTAAAGTGAGTGACTGCTGTTTACCTTGCCAGCGATAAGCGCTGACCCAAACCTTATTACCTGTATGTCTTACCCACAGCTGTAGACCATCACCGTCACTGTGCTTATCAGGCCGGCTGGGGGTGCATTTTTCGCTTGGAGCTAATTTATTGATAATAGTATGAGTTAATGGCATGTTGGTATATCTCCGTGTTGGTATAATCTATACCAACAAATATACCAATATTCTATATAGTTCGCCATATACCTATATATTCCGAAACTTCTAAAATCCCCATAAAAAAAGGCTTGCCGCATCGCTGCGAACAAGCCTGATTTAAAATATGGTGGGCCCAGTAGGACTTGAACCTACGACCAAAGGATTATGAGTCCTCTGCTCTAACCAACTGAGCTATGGGCCCTTTAGACGCACAATGATACCTGATTTTTATATATTTTCAAGTAAAAGATAGAAAGTATTACCGATTTTTTTAGTAAAACATTAGGGCGTG
>NZ_PJBX01000132.1:0-33256 GCF_002836335.1 Psychrobacter sp. Sarcosine-02u-2
CATAACCACTTTCTACAAGATGATACGCTAAGAAGAATGTAATGAACCCTAAAAATACTATGCTTAAAAAAGCAAAAACACATAGAAAAAAAGATAAAGGTAATTTATCTGTTAATTTTAATTTAAGCTCATCAACAAACCATTTCGAATTAATTTTTTTATTCCAAAAGGTTTTCTGATGAGCATATAGGTCACTTCCGAAAATTTGTCTATCAATACAATTGTCTTTTTGTTTTCTATCTAGACTCTTCAGTTTTTCAATGAATATTTCCAGGTTTGCATCATCACTTTGATTTTTGACTTCGTAATATAGAAGCTGTAATTCTCGTTCTATGTTTTCTAGTTCCTTTGCTGAACTAATATACTTATCATGATCTGTGTACTTACTTATATATATACCCAAAACACTGAACGCAATAAGTGTGAAAACTATAAATTGTGTTTTACTGATAATTGGATAAACTACAGCAAGTATGCTTATTAAAGCTCCAATAAAGGCTAATCGTGACGAGGTTTTGCTTGTTATATCAACAGTTGAGTATGATTTATCACGACCATAACTAGTTAAGTAACCAACATTTGCTATCTGATATAGTAATTGTTCTTTTGTCATTGGTATTACTCATTTTTAAAGGGATAACTTCCATATTATATTCCCCTGTTCGTATAGGTGGACGTAGGTTTGATTGCTACATTACCTACGCCCATTCTATACCTTAAAAATTCTATATCTTACATGCCCCGCCAGCACAATCATCTTCCATATCCGCTTGCGCATCGTTCGCACCATCACGCGTATTATGGTAGTACAACGTCTTCACGCCAAGCTTATACGCGTTTAGCAAGTCTTTTAGCAATATTTTCATCGGTACACGGCCACCTTCATAACGAACAGGATCGTAGTTGGTATTGGCAGAGATACTTTGATCGACGAATTTTTGCATGATAGCGACCAGCTTTAGGTAACCGTCATTGTTCGGCATTTGCCATAGTAGCTCGTACTGATCTTTTAGGGTAGCAATCTCAGGCACGACTTGCTTTAAGATGCCATCTTTTGAGGCTTTGATAGACACCAGACCGCGTGGTGGCTCAATACCGTTAGTAGCATTAGCAATCTGGCTAGAAGTTTCAGACGGCATCAAGGCGGTTAGGGTAGAGTTGCGCAGACCGTGAGTGGTGATTTCAGTACGTAGCGTTTCCCAATCGAGATGTAGCGGCTCTTGGCAGATTTGATCCAAGTCTTTCTTATAGGTATCAATCGGCAAGATACCTTGCGAGTAGGTGGTCTCATTAAAGGCCGGACATGCGCCTTGCTCTTTGGCCAGTTTGTTCGAGGCTTTTAAGAGGTAATACTGTAGCGCTTCAAAGGTTTGATGGGTTAGACCATGCGCGCTGCCGTCTGAATAGCGTACGCCATTTTTCGCTAAGTAATACGCATAGTTAATCACGCCAACACCTAGGGTACGGCGACGCATACTACCATTTTCAGCGGCTTTGACTGGATAGTCTTGATAGTCGAGTAGGGCATCAAGGGCGCGGACGATTAGTTCGGCTGGCTCTTCGATATCGCTAACGTTTTCAACTTTACCTAGGTTAACCGCTGATAGCGTACAAAGGGCAATCTCACCAGTTTCGTCATTGATATTATCAAGTGGCTTAGTCGGTAGGGCGATTTCCATACATAGGTTTGACTGGCGAATCGGTGCAACTGTGGCGTCAAATGGGCTATGGGTGTTGCAATGGTCGACGTTTTGGATATAGATACGACCAGTGCTGGCGCGCTCTTGCATCATCAGACTAAACAATTCTGTCGCTGGAATTTGACGGCTACGAATATTAGGGTCATTCTCGTATTTGGTATAGAGCGCTTCAAATTTGTCTTGATCTTCAAAAAATGCATCATACAAGCCTGGGACATCAGACGGAGAAAACAGCGAGATATCTTGACCTTTAATCAAACGGGTATACATGGTTTTATTTAACTGGACGCCGTAATCCATATGACGGACACGGTTGTCCTCGACGCCGCGGTTGTTTTTCAGTACCAATAATGACTCAACTTCTAAATGCCATAATGGATAAAATAACGTCGCCGCACCGCCACGCACCCCACCTTGTGAGCAGCATTTCACAGCCGTTTGGAACAGTTTGTAGAATGGAATACAGCCAGTATGCTGCGCTTCACCGCCACGGATAGGGCTACCAAGGGCGCGGATACGACCAGCGTTGATGCCGATACCAGCGCGCTGCGACACATAACGGACGATGGCACTGGTGGTGGCGTTGATAGAGTCTAGGCTATCACCACATTCGATTAGGACGCACGAGCTAAACTGGCGCGACGGCGTACGTACACCTGACATGATGGGCGTTGGTAAAGAGATTTTAAATTGTGAGGTCGCATCATAAAAGCGTTTGACATAGCTTAAGCGCTCGCCCTTGTCATAATTGGCAAACAAACACATGCCAACGAGCATATATAAGAACTGCGGACTCTCATAAACGGTCTTGGTCACGCGGTCTTGCACGAGGTATTTGCCCGCCATTTGCTCAACGGCAGCATAAGCCAAATTCATATCGCGCCAGTGGTCGAGGTATGCTTCTAATTCATCAAATTCTGCGCGGCTATAGTCGGCTAAGATATGCTCGTCGTATTTACCGGCATCGGTCAACGTTTTGACATGGTCATACAGATGCGGCGGGGTGAATTTATTATAAGCAATTTTACGTAAATGGAAGATGGCCAAACGCGCCGCCAAATACTGATAGTCAGGTGTGCTTTCAGAGATAAGATCGGCGGCTGACTTGATGATGGTTTCGTGAATATCACGCGTTCTGATACCGTCATAAAACTGAATATGCGACTTTAGCTCAACTTGTGATACCGACACATTATCTAAATCATGAGCTGCCCACTCGATAACCTTATGAATCTTGTCTAAATCAATGGGCTCTAAACGTCCATCACGTTTGGTTACTTTGATATTATCGATATGTGTCATGCTGACCTCGTAAGTTGATTGCTAGGTAGTTACTTATAATGTTGCTTTATAGGCTGCTGCGCGGTTAAATCTGGCAGACATGCTTTGTCACGCTATCTTTCAGACGCTATAACATCCTGTTATGGTAGGTTTTTTTAGGCAAAACGATGCCCTGGCTCATAGTGACGGTTTAAATCACTGAGCACTACATATAGCGTATTTGTTAGCAGGTGGACACAATATAGCGGGAAAATTTTGAAAATGCTATATTGATTTTAAGGGCAAACTATGTTGATGCGAGGGTAAAGCATGTCCGAATTTTGGCAAAGGACGATGGGATAAGGGTTAGACGCCGATAAGAAAAATAATAAAAGTTTTGTAAAAAATGGCGCGGATTTACTTTTTATTGTTGGCTAAATTTATAAGTGCCAATTGTCTAAATAGCAGTTATATTTCGGGTGGAGATTGTACCGCAGACAATAAAAAATCGCCACCCATATGAGTGACGATTCGGATGAAAAACGGGCTGGATTTTATAAAATTAACAAAACTGACTTTAAACCACCATACGTACGGTTTTTGCATTATCAAGCGCCGCATAAAGCGTGTTCACTTGCTCAACGGTGGTTAAGTATAAATTGGCACGTACCGAATGGAAGCGTCCAGTTTTTGAGGGTTTGACTTCCATAGAGGCCAAATCAAACTCAGGGAATTGGCTACCCAAGATAAGCTTCACTTCATTAAGCAAGCTTTCGTGCTCACCTTCATGACCGATGATGCTCATTGGATAGTTCATTGGAAACTGCCACAGCTCAGGGTTTTGCACGTCAGTTTTTTTGCCTTTTAAGATACCGTCATTAGCGACCAATTCTGTCACTTTAACTTCTCTTTTTGGCATTGGACTAGCATTGCTGCCTTGACTTTCGGTGCTCGAGTTGTCAGTGTTTGGAGTAGTAGTGTCTTTTGGATCATCAGTCATGATGTGGTCCTTATTTTTTATTGAAATATGATAAGCGCTTTATGCACCATTTATAAGGGCGTTCGGCGTATTATTCAAGTGTCAGCCAGCGATAACGCACATTAAAACCGTTATTTTTTATAACCACAAATTGCCACGTAGTCGCCGCGATCATAGCCTTCGCTGACCTCTTGGACTTTGTCATTGGCATACATAGGATGGGTCAATAAAGTCTGCGCATATTCGAAATCAACGAAACCATTGGCTTGCATTAAGGCGATTTTTTCATCAGAGGTACGCCAGTTAGCTGATTTAACCAGCTCGATAGGATAAGGATCAGCAGGCGAGATGTGCGCAAGTAGTGGATGCTCCCACGTATCTACCGCGCTGGCAAGGTTATATAAGCTGGCAAAGCCACTTTCTTTTGGTACATCAATCAGAATAAGTTTGCCGCCCGTTTTTAGAGCGTCAAAGGCTTTTTTGATACAGATATCTAAATCGCTGATATAGCTGACACTGCCGTTAAACATAATAATATCGAACTTATTGGGTTCAATCTCGCAGGTTTCGGCTGGGCTGATATCGACTTGCATACCGCGCTTTTCTGCGACTGCTGCCATGTCTTTTGAAGGCTCGATACCATGTTTGATATGAATGTCATAGTCTTTTGCCAGTAGAGACTCAAACAGTCCACTACCGCAGCCGATAGACAATATCTCGCTGTCTTTATCCAAGAAATGAGCAACCAGTTTTAGCTCGCTGGTGAGCAAGTTTTGATTGTCAAAAAACCAGCTGTCATACGCGCTTGCGTGTTCATCGAATGCTGCCATGATGTTTCTCCTTGTGGATCGTTATTATTGATCATTATTTTTGATTGTAGAGGGCTTTTTTAGAACTAAGCCAGATTGATTATAAATTAAGACAAATCTAACGCCTGCTGCCAAAAATTCACTTCCATACGTGCGGCGGTATTAAATAAGCGTTGGAACTTGTCTGCTTGAGCAGGGCTGGCATCGGCTAATAGTGTATTAATCTGTGCTTCGTTTTGTGCGGTAATTACTTGAAACTCCTCACTGGAAAACACGTCAATCCATGGCTGATACGGATTATCAGCGATAAATCCTTGTTCTTTTATAGACTTGCCAATTTCCCCATAACCCATCAAGCAAGGCGCAATGGCAGCATACAGTTCAGCTAGCGAGCCTGACATTGCTGCGTCTAATATATAGCGACTATAGGCGATGGTCACGGCAGACTCAGGGGCGTTTTCTACTTGTTCAAGTGGGATATTCCACTGATGACAGAAATCCAAATACATAGCAATTTCCATATCGAGCATGGCATTGATACCTGCTTGACCGATGCGCATTTGTGCCAGCGTGTCGCTTTTATAAATACTGAGCGCCATGACGCGGGTATAGTGAATTAAGTATAAATAGTCTTGCACAAGGTAGTGGCGAAAGCTATCAGGGGCGAGCGTGCCAGCGGTCAGCTGCTTTACAAAGTCATGCTGAATGTAATCGTCCCATGTGGGGCAATGGTGGCGTAGGGTTTGATAATCCATAGTTTTTACTTACTGTTATAAAGCGCGAGCAAGCAAATGGCAGAAAACAAGAGATAATAAGGCACAATAAATTTGCCAGTCTAGGGTAACTAGATTGGCAAAATATAAAGTAATTGTGACTTATATATCGACACGCTTGTTTCCTACGTCAGTGCTAACTGCATCAGGTTCGCGGGACTCTCTCAGCCATGATTTTGATGGTAATTAAATCATCAAAAATCAAAGCACCCCGACAAGGTTTTTATGATTTAAATGTTGGTCTTTATGGTTATAAGATGACCAAGCGTCCCTATGATAGGCGAGACCAGTCATCATTAGCAAGCGATGCTCAAACAACCATATATAAAAGTCACCTATATTTAAAAAGTTATTTTTTAGTAAGCTGTTCAATGGCAGTGTGGTAGAGCATCAGCATGGCTTTAAAACGGCGCTCATATAAGCCTTCTGCATATAGCAGCTCCACACTTAAGCTATCGATAACGCCTAAATAGGCGTCGGTATAAAGCGCTAGCTGCTCAGCATCAAGCTCATAAGGCTTCAGAGCCAGCTGTATTTGCTCAGTCAACACCTTAATATAAACGTTAAAAGTCGCTGCACTGGTATTGGTCAAATGCACAGGTGCGGCATAGGCCATGCGAATTAAAAACCGTAGGGTAATTGCGCTTTTATAACGTACTTCAAACGCTCGGCAATACGCTTCACCGGGAGCAGGGAATTCACTAGTCGTCGCAAAGCATGACTTAATAAATGCACATTCTGACTCGAGCGCATCTTGTAGTAATTCTAAGTATATCGCTTTTTTACTGGCAAAATGCGTATAGAGAGAGGCTTTGCGGATGCCCACAGCCTTGGCAATATCACTGAGTGATGCGCCCTCATAGCCGTGCATAAAAAAAGGCTCAAACGCGGCATCAATAATACGTTGCTTAGCGCTTGAGCGTGGTTTATGACTTTGCATAGGCCTCCTCTAATGATGTTGTGGCGACAGTGCTATCAGGTTTTAAACTTCTAGAACTAAAATAAACCAATGCCAAAATAATGGGCCCCATAACACCTAGCAAGATTAACCAATATAAAGTGTTTATTTCGACCAATTGTCCCGCGATGGGTGTGGCAGTAGATGAGAGTAACATAGGAATGGCGCCCAATAAAGCCGCGCTTGAGCCCAAAGCGCTGCGCTGCGAGTCCATTGCAATTGCCATCAATGTCGCCTCCAATACGCCAAGACCAAATAATCCCAAGGCAATACCAGTGACAATACCGACCAAACCCATCGATAGCAGATAAGCGACGATGCAGACGGCACTACCGAGCATCATGACACCGGCACCGATTAAGGCCAAATGTGACGCTGATATTTTTTTGACCAAATAAGCGGTGGAAGATGCCCCTAAAATTAGACTGATACTGGTCAAGCCAAAGACAAAACCAAATTGCTCTAGGCTAAGACCATAGTCGGTTTGATAGACATAAGCAGAACCACCAATGTAGGCAAACAAAAAGAAATACACCGCAGATAGCGCAAATAGATTAAAGACAAAGGTTTTGTTTTTTAATATAGCGATATAAATGCTGGTGATATTTTTTATATTTAATTGAATGCGCTTGTCTTTTGGCAAAGTTTCTTTGATATTCAACAGCGTATTAATCAGCACAATCATACCTAACGCCGCCAAAATAAACATGACGCCGCGCCAACCATAATGCGCACCGACGATACCACCGATTGCTGGCGCGACGATTGGACCTAATGCCACAATGGTATTTAGTACAGCATAAATCTGTGCTGCTTTTGGTCCATCGACGAGATCACGTACCATGCTCATTACCACCACGATAGCCATAGAGGCGCCAAGACCTTGTAAGATACGGGCAAAGATTAGGCTTTCAATACTTTTTGACCACATCGCCCATACGGAAGCGCCAATATATGCCAGTAAGCCTGCAAATAATGGTGCGATGCGCCCGATGGCGTCAGATACGGGACCAAAGACCAGTTGTCCTAAACCCATAAAGATAAGAAAGACGGTCAAGGTGATTTGTGTGGTGGCGTAGGAGGTATTGAGGTCTGTTGCCATGTTTGGCATTGAGGCTAAATACATGTCAATCGCTGCAGGGCCAAGCGCCACAATGATGGCAAGAGAGATGATGGTTTTGATACTGATGTGTTTTACATTGGTTTGTTTAATCATAAGAGTGCACTACTAACTATTTACCTATTTAACTTTATGTAACTACCGAACGGTAGGTAGTTGTACTCGCTATTTTAAATAAAGGCAATTTTTTTATGAGTCAATTGCTTATGTAATGCTATAGCGGCTTAATATTCAATAGATAAAAGCTAATAATTAACTACTAACTACCATTAAATAACAGGCACAAAAAAGCTGAGACATGCTCAGCTTTTTTGATGTAATTTTAAGAAGCTTTCAGACAATGAAGCATGTCTAGATAAATTAGTCATTTTCTAAGAACGAGCGCAGATGCTCAGAACGTGATGGATGACGCAATTTACGCAAAGCTTTTGCTTCGATCTGACGGATACGCTCACGCGTGACATCAAACTGCTTACCGACTTCCTCTAACGTGTGATCGGTTGGCATATCGATACCAAAGCGCATTTTAAGGACGCGTGCTTCACGCTCAGTCAGATTGCTCAAGACATCACGCGTGGCTTCTTGTAGACCAGCCGCCGTCGCATCGTCAACTGGGCTTGAAATGGTACCATCTTCGATGAAATCACCTAGGTGCGAATCTTCATCATCACCGATAGGCGTTTCCATTGAGATAGGCTCTTTGGCAATTTTGAGCACTTTGCGGACTTTGACTTCGTCCATCTCTAAGCGTTCGCCCAATTCCTCAGGCGTCGGCTCACGTCCCATTTCTTGTAGCAACTGACGAGAGACACGGTTTATCTTATTAATAGTCTCAATCATATGCACAGGGATACGAATGGTGCGCGCTTGGTCAGCGATAGAGCGGGTGATTGCCTGACGAATCCACCAAGTGGCATAAGTTGAGAACTTATAACCACGGCGATATTCAAATTTATCGACCGCTTTCATCAGACCGATGTTACCTTCTTGGATTAAGTCCAAGAATTGCAGACCACGGTTGGTATATTTTTTAGCGATAGAGATAACAAGACGTAAGTTAGCTTCGACCATTTCTTTTTTGGCGCGGCGTGCTTTAGCTTCACCGACAGCCATACGGCGAGCGACGTCTTTCATATCGTGGATTTTCATATCGAGCTGCTGCTCGTAGTCACGAATGCGGCGCTGCAATAAAATCACATCGTCGGCGACTTTTTCTAGCGAGCCAGCAAACGCAGGCTTACCTTTAATACGTTCAATCAGCCAATCGACGTTGGTTTCATTGCTTGGGAAAGTCTTACGGAACTCGTCACGCGGCATACGGCCACGGCGAATCACCAAACGCATGATTTGACGCTCATGCTTACGCACATCGTCATAGACATCATGCATGATTGCCATGACTTGGTCTGACAAGCGATTATTGAGCTTGAGCATCATAAAGCGCTCAGCAAGCAGGGCATAAGCTGCTTCCGCTTCTACGCTACCACGCCCATAATCAAGCAAGGCTTGCTTAGCTTTGATAAATAGGTTCTCAATCTCTTCTAAACGCAGACGAACTTCTTCTGGGTCGATACCGCCGGTTTCTTCTTCGGCTTCTTCTTCAACCTCTTCTTCGTCTTCATCATCATCGTCAAGCGCCAATTTGGCATTGGCTTTTGCTTTGATGACGGGCGGATTTTCTTTTTCTTCTTTGATACGTTCGCGCTCTTCTTTAGCAGCATCTTTGGCTTCTTGCGCGGCGATCTTATCTTCTTCGGTTTCAGGGTCTAAAAATCCTGTGATAACGTCGGACAGTTTTTTCTCGCCATCTTGTACTTTTTCGTACTCATCAAGGACAAACTGTACCGTACCCGGCCAGTAAGCCATGGCATGCTGTACGTCACGAATACCTTCTTCGATACGCTTGGCAATGGCAATCTCGCCTTCGCGGGTTAAAAGATCAACCGTACCCATCTCACGCATATACATACGCACAGGGTCAGTGGTGCGACCCGGCTCGGTCTCAACCGAGGCCAATACTGCTGCGGCCTCATCGGCTGCCATGTCATCATCGCTTGAATCATCGTTCATCAAGATGTCATCAGCGTCGGGCGCAGATTCAAAAATTTTAATGCCAACGTCCGTTAGCATTTGCACGATATCTTCAATCTGATCACTTTCAGTAATAGAGTCGGGCAGTTGGTCATTCACCTCGGCATAGGTTAAATACCCTTGCTCTTTACCCATTTGGATTAAGGTGGCCAGTTGAGATGTGGACTTAGAAACTGACTTATCGTTCATAAATACTCGCTTGCTTGTATCGGACATTTTTATATTGTGACTCGCTAACGCTTACGGGTGCGTTGATATAATCAATCGATTCATCAAAATATGGCGTAAAGGTTGTCAATAATAACAAAAATGAGTGGATATGAATAAAGGCTCAAAATACGACAATTACAATACTAAAAAACCGCTAAAAATTGTTCCTGCATAAATACGTCAAAACACGCTCACCTAAAAAAATACCGTTACTTAAACTTGTTTAAAATGGCGGTTTAAAATCTAAAAGCATTTAAAGTGAATAGTCTAAAAAACGCTTTAAAAGTTGTTCGATAAAATTGCGCTTGCACCAAAAATGCTACTCAATAATATGGGCGTATTGTTATCTATTAAATTGGGCTAGAAATATACAGCGACACAGTTTAACACAGACCAGCCTCATCAAGCACAAGCTAGTGAATCTCGCAGGCATTTATTATCTGTATTGATAATTATTTCTTAGCCATGACGTTTTTATCATTTTTTAACCAGCGCTTGCTTTGGCGCTCAATATGCAACTGGGCATAATCATTAATAGTGGGGGCAATGGCTGTGCTTTTAAAGGGCTACCGATGATAAATAAAATTTCGCCTAGCTGTTAAGATTTCACTGTCGCCATTTGTGCTGAGCGTTCCGCGTGCTGTTCGCGTAGCCAATCGTTTAATAACTGTGATTGCTTACGGACAATCGCCAGTTTTATGTTGTCTGGGTTTTTCACCAAGTCTTGAATTTTTTTCTTCATATGGCGCTCAAGAAGTTGACTGACCAGCTCTTCGACCAAGCCATCTAAACTTAAAATATTACGAGCAGTAAGGGCTTTATAAAAAGCGCCCCAATCACCGCTAAGCGTTTCTTGCGTGCTTGGTTTGACATTCGATAAAATAAAGTGCGCCGCAGCATTGGCGTCTTTTGGCAGATAATTAAGACAGCGCTTAATGGTGCTGACGATATCGAGCAAGGCATTATCTTGCAAATCTTCCCATGCTAGCGGGCGCAGAATATCGGCCGAGGCTTTTTGTTTAATATGGGCTGGTAGCTGCAGCTCATGAATACCTGCTTGCTGCCAAATGGCTTCGATAGGGTCATCGATTAAGGTGCGCGGCTGGAATAAAAAACACAGCTGCAGCTGCTGACTGATGGTCATCTCACCATCGAAATCTAGCAGCGCATCTCTTGCGTCTTTGTTTTGATTGCGCCTGCCGCCAAGCTTTTGATAAATGTCATTGTTCAACAGATAGCGAAAACTGCTACCTTTCGGCAGGGCAGTGGTCAAGGCACGCACTTGTGACATCAGCTTGGCTTTGCCTTCGACCAGACTTAAGTCATAACGCTCACTCAAATAAGCAAAGATATATTGCGATAGCGGCATGGCATTGGCGATTTGCTCCCGCATGGCATCCGCGCCCTGACTTTTGATAAAGGTATCAGGGTCATGATTATTTGGTAAGGTTAAAAACCGCAGCTCTTTATCATCACCAAGCACAGGCAGCGCCACTTCAAGCGTGCGCCAAGCGGCTTTTTGTCCCGCGCTATCACCATCGAAACTCAATGTCAGGGTAGGGTTTAATGTCAATAACCGTGATATTTGGCTCTCATTAATCGCCGTACCCATCGACGCCACCGCACCATAAATACCGGCTTGATACAGGGCAATGACATCCATATAGCCTTCGACTACTAACCATTTATCGGCGCGCTGCTGGCGAGATTCATAGTAGCCATATAGGACGTGTTGCTTATGAAAAACGGGCGAGTCAGAGGAGTTAATATATTTAGGTTTTACCTCGTCATCGAGCGCGCGACCGCCAAAACCAATAGTGCGACCTTGGTTATCGCGAATCGGGAAAATCACTCTGTCACGCAGTAGGTCGTAATCGCGCCCTGATTCTGACTTTCGTACCAAGCCTAAAGCTTTAAGTCCCTCGATATCTTGCGGGAATTGATGCTCAAGATGCTGCCAACCAAAGGGCGCATAGCCGAGACCAAAAGCCTCAAAAATGTCTTCAGTAATACCGCGCGATAAAAAGTAATGCTTAGCATGCGGATGGATAGTGAGATTATGCTGATAAAACTGCTGGATTTGCTCTAATAACTCGTAAAGGTTGCCGTCTTTATCAGAGACGCTAGTTTCATCATAAAGAGCAGTAGTATCAGCAGCACTACCACCACTGGTCAACCATGCAGGCGGATAACTATTATCGTCTTGATCGTTAGCACCTTGATAATGAGTATCGTAGTCATCGGCTGTATAAGGCATCGAATCATACGCGTCTAATGGCGGATAATTTTCATAATTATCATTATAAGTTGGCGGCTGCATATCAGCAGCTAGCATGTGCGTTTCTTCTGCCGATATTGGTGCTGATGTTGCTGGCTGAATAGCGAGTCTTGGCTTGGTTACCGGCTTAGCTTTTGGTTTAACGGGCGCGCGCTGATAGCTGACGTTTTGCTGCTCTTCTTTTGGCACTTCGATGCCCGTTTGTTTAGACAGCTCATTAACCGCTTCGATAAAGGTTAAGTTTTCATAGTCACGTAAAAAACTGATGGCATTACCACCAACGCTACAGCCAAAGCAGTGGTAGATGTTTTTTTGTGGATTGACATAAAAAGACGGCGATTTTTCGCCATGAAACGGGCAGCAGCCTTTGTACTCACTACCCGCACGTTTGAGCGTGGTATGACGCCCAATGATACTGATTAAGTCAGCTTGGCTATTTAATTGTTCGAGAATATGGTTAGGAATGCTCATACAAAAAACAGTTTACCATAGGACGATTATATTAAGCATCGACAATCAGCTACAAAAAACTGACAGTAGATAAAAATTATAAGAAGTAAAAACAGAAAAATAAGGCCAACAGAACGTTGACCTTATTTTTGATGATAGGTACTAAGCGTCTAAAATAGACGCGAGCCGTATCAATTTATTCAGCAGGCAATGTAGTACGGCGTACAGGATTCATGTTTTGTGGGTCGACATCGGCTTCTCTAGCAGTATCGCCAGTGCTCGATTGGCTAGTCACGCGCTCGGTCGATGCTTCAGGCAAACCTAAGCCTACATTGATACCACTATTGGCACGCTTAGGAGACATATTTAACGGTGCGTTAGCATTCGCTGCCGCCGCATTATCACTTGGCAATCTTAATTGATTGGCATTGCGAATCACTTGGGTTTTGGTGGCGCCATTGTAGTTACCTGACGCAACAGAGGTATCTTTATTAAAGCGGTTTAATTGTCCAAAGGTGAGTTTATTAAATAAAGTACGCTCACGTTTGGTATTGAGCTTGACGTGTCCATCAGCGCTAAGCATATTTGGATAGTTGATTTGCAATAGCGTCTTATACTCATTTGCTAAGTCATTAAGACCGAGTTTTTCATGGCTATAAGCCAATACGGCGAGGGCATTAGGCACAGATTCACTTAATGGATAATATTGGAATACCCATTTAGCACGGTTGACCGCAGCGACATAGGCTTCGCGCTCGACATACCAGTTGGCTGCACTCATCTCACTTTCGGCAAACTGATTATAGATAAAGGTCATACGCTGAGCAGCATCGGGCGCGTAAGGACTGTTTGGGTATTTATTGATAAGCTCTTGGAAGTTGGCAAAGGCAATACGCAAATAGGCGGTATCACGCTCAGCTTGATTGAGCTTAAACAATTTTAGACCTTCAGACGAGCCTTGCATATTGGCCACGCCGCGCACGTAGTAAGCATAGCTGACTTGCGGATTAGAAGGATATAGGCTAATAAATTGCTCAGCACTGGCAGCCGCCGCCTCGAACTTTCCACTTTCGTATTGGGCGTACATCACATCAAGCAAGGCGTGTTCGGCATATTGTCCCGTTGGATAAAAAGTGCGCAGATTGTTCAAATCTTCGATAGCTTGCGTATAGCGACCCTTATCAATCTGAGCGATGGCGTCGTTATAATAACCTTGCTCAGACTTCTCAGCAGTGGCAACCGCATCCACGTCTTTACCGCCAGTTAGGTTTTTAAACGTTTGACAACCCACCAAGTTGACGCTTAACGCCAGTAAGGTGATTGAGGACAGTTTGATAAACGTATTGCCAACAGCTTGCATACTTCTTCTCCGACACAAGACGCGTAATAGCAGCGACGCTATTAGGCTAAATTATAAAAGGGTAATAATAAAAAACGATGCTGGCGGCATCCATTAAGGGTCTGCTACTAAGTAAGCGCTAGCAATTAGCGCACTTATTATCCACATCGTTTTATCAAATGCAGTTTTGCCAATATTAATAAAATAAATTATTTTAAAAGTTCTTATTTTAAAAATCAGTGCCATAGCATACAGCAAAACAACGCTTACTTTATAGAATAACGCCTGCTTCGTCTATTTTTTCGTTATCTATTTTGTAGTTAAAGGGCTAATGCTTTATCTGTGTTGGCTTCGGTCTGTAGTTTAGCATGAGCCGTCGTCACGAGCGATATTGAATATGGCTGACAAGGACAAATATACAGTAAATTACAGCCATGTCATATTTTAGAGAGCTAATCTACCAAACAATGCCATCGGCTAGCGACTTAATTTTTATCACTTGTCATAAATTTTTAACACGGCTCACCACCTTTGAAAAGAAGGTAACGATAAAATCGCAGATAACACGCAGCTTCTGTAGGGCTTAGGCGCTTGGCATGTTACACTATGACGATATAACTGCTGCTTTTTTCGACCGTCCTTATTTTTGCCGGTCTGTGAGCGCCAGTCCACTTTCTTATCTCGTTTTATGAAGTCAGCTTATAAAGCGCTAAGCGACTTTGTCCTATATCAATCCGCTATGAATAATGATGCTATGACGACCAATTTCCCTAAGAAACAACCGTTAGATACCGATATGTCAGCACAAGAGTTACCAATGCCAAATGAATTATTAAATGACCATCAGCGTGCGCTTGATGAGCAAGCGCCGGACATATCCAATGATGAGTTTGATGAATTGGTCGATGACGATATTGTCGACGATGAAGATGAAGATGAATACGAAGACAGTGAGGGTTCAGTCGTAGTTGCTGGGCAAGCGGTTCCGGTCGTTATTGATGTCACGCATACCGTCATAGAAGACGAAGCGGGCTTACGTATTGATAAACTGGCATCAAAAGTATTTGCCGATTTCTCGCGTGCCCAGCTGCAAGGCTGGATTACTGATGGCAGCTTACTGTATAACGGGACGGTACAAAAACCGAAAATCCGTGTCAAAGCAGGTGATGTCTTGCATCTATCGACGACACTGCAGCAGCATAGCGAAGATCAGCCAGAAAATATCGATATCGAAGTTGTCTATGAAGATGATGATGTCCTAGTGATTAACAAACCTGTCGGTATGGTTGTCCATCCCGGCGCTGGCAATCAGACGGGCACCTTGGTCAATGCGCTTCTCTATCATTATCCGCAGCAGCACCACTTGCCGCGGGCTGGATTGGTACACCGCATTGACAAAGACACCTCGGGACTGCTGTTAATTGGTAAAACCAAGCCTGCGCAAATGGCTTTAATGGAGCAGTTAAAGGACAAATCTGTCTATCGTCATTACCAATGTGTGGTTGCAGGGGATGCGGCAAGTTTACTGCGTCATCGCCGTATCGATGCGCCGATTGGTCGCCATCGCAATCAACGTACCAAAATGACGGTGATGACGGCAGGGCGTGAAGCGGTGACGCATTTATTGAATGTCACACCGCTGAACGATAACTATTGCCTATTAGACGTCGGTCTTGAAACGGGGCGTACCCATCAGATTCGTGTGCATCTAAGCCACATTACCTATCCGATAGTCGGTGACCGTGTCTACGGTGGGCGTCGTCAATTGCGAGCAGGCTTAACAGAAGCGCAGCGTCAGGCAATCAATAATTTCCCGCGTCAAGCATTGCATGCTTATACTTTAGGTTTCGTGCATCCAACGACTGGTGAAGATATCGAAGTTACCACGCCAATCCCTGAAGACATGCAGCAATTGATGGCGGTGTTAAGCGAAGGTTATGACGAAGAATAAAATCTGATGAGCTCTATTAAATAATGACATTCGTCTGGTAACAATCTGGCTGTAATGCTCTAATAATAACGATAAGACTGGTGCACTGACCATGCCTAACATAACAAACAATCTGCCTGTCACCTTAGTTGCTCAGCTTGATGACGTGACGGTTTTTCAAACGGCAGCTTTTAGCAGCGATGATAGTGAAGCGGCTAATGAGGTAGATAATCAGGCAAATTATGGTGCGCTAAATTTAGGCTTGCATGTCAATGATAACGCCAAAAAAGTCTTAAACAATCGTATGCGTCTATTAACGGCGATTAATGAGCAATTAGCGGCGGGGCAGCGTGCGGCAATCAATAGCTTGCACTGGCTTAATCAAGTTCATGGGCAGCAGATTTATGATGTCGATGCGACGGCGCTCCTTATGCGACCGCTAGACGCCGATGCCATGGTCAGTCAACAAGTGGGCTTAGGTCTTGCGATTATGACCGCCGATTGCGTACCGATAGTTTTATACCAGCCCGCAACGGGGCAGATAGCTGCTATCCATGCAGGCTGGCAAGGGCTGGCGTGCGGCGTCATAAAGGCAACCGCCGAGCGCTTTGATGCTGATAAACCAATCACGGCCTGGATTGGCGTCTGTATCAGTCAAGAAAATTATGAAGTCGGCAGTCAAGTACGAGATAAGCTGCTGGCAGGCTGTATAGATAATCAAGTCTTGTCATCACAGCATCTTGAAAGTTTTGAACAACGTTATGTCTTAGCATCTGTAGCGGACAAGATTAAACTGAACCTGCCAAAGCTTGCCGCTGACCAATTAAGTGCAGCAGGTGTTATGGTTAGCAATCAATCCGAAATACCTTGCAGCTATGCGGATTCGCATTATTATTCTTATCGACGTCAAACGCATCTTGGCCAGCCTGCAACCGGACGTATGGCATTGATTATTACCCGTAGCGCTTCTAGAGAGTTGGCTTGATTCAGCTCTTGAGCTTCTATTTTTATTTCATTTTTAATTGTCATTATTAGAGTTCGTATGAATACACCTTCCACACCGCCTGCCATTTTAGAGCATGAGAACAATCTCGCTAGCGTCTCAATGGCGGTTATTTATCATAGTAATTATGGGCATACCAAACGCGTTGCCGAAGCAGTGGTGACGGGCGCGCGTCAACAATTACCAGATTCGCAGGTTAAAGCGGTCGATGTGCATGACGTTGATTGGAATTTTGTCGATCAGGCAGATTTATTGGTGTTTGGTAGTGCCGTGTATATGGGCAGCGTGACCGCAGGCTTTAAGACTTTTATGGATGAGACTTCTAAGCGTTGGTATCACCGTAAATGGGAAGGCAAGTGGGCTGCAGGTTTTGCCAATTCGGGCGGTCTGAGCGGTGATAAGCTTGCCGTCCTGCAGCAGATTTGTCTCTATGCCATGCAGCACGGAATGAATTGGATCGGTTTACCACTGATGCCAACAGGACATGAAGCGCATGATTTAAATCGTCTTTCGAGCTTTTTGGGCTTGATGACGCAGTCGCTAGATGGGCCGCCTGAAGTCACGCCTGGCGCAGGCGATATTGATACTGCCATTTGGTTTGGCGATCATTTGGCTAAGACTATTATCAAGCATCAGCCTAAACAGCAGATAGTCATTGCAGAAGATTAGAATTAACTAAGGCGTGTCTTCGATTCATAATAAAAAAAGCAGCTATCAAACCGATAGCTGCTTTTTATTGGCCATTATTTATAGTAGAAGAGATTTGAGTAGAAATAGCGTTAGCGGGTCTGCTCGCATTGGATAAATTTTCCACAATAAGCGTTTTAGAAGAAACAGTTTTAACAGGTATCGGACTTTCGACGAACTGAAAAGATTGGCAACCTGTTACAGGAATTGTCGCTGCCAACGTAAATATAAAGAAGAGTGATTTCATAAGGACATCTCGAGCGTTATTGGCAACATGGCAATGGTTGGCGATATTAAACAGCATTTATCATAAATAAAATGCTGCATCAGTTAAAAGGGTTTTTGCGAGTAGGGTAACGCTTATTTGGAATGTAAGGTGGATGACAAACGGTCGCTATGTATCCATTATGTACGCTTAAAACCTGTAATAACAAGTACAGAAGTCCTTTTTTACTATATATAGCGATTTATCTCCACGCTTTAATAATGGATTTCATAAATTTTCTAGGTTTAGTAATTGTTTTTTAAAGGATTAATTATCTTGCCCAAATTCATAATATGAAAATATATAGTGATTAAATATAAATTAAATCTCTTAAGAGGTTTTTTAACTTTTGTAAAAGTGTGCGGTGAATGAGTTACTATTTAAGTAATAGTGGCGAAATAGTTTTACATTAGTGGGGTGAGCAGACATTGTTTAGAAACTATCTCTATTAAGTTGTTTTATCACGCCACTTTATTAAGCATTTTACTGGACGATTTGCTAAATCATGTAATGGATTATCCGTTGAGTACTGACGCCATTGTCAATAATTTTACTCAATATCAAATGTCTTATCCTGACCAATCGTTCTAATAATAATTACAACACCCTAGGTGCCAGCTATATGAGGATATTATGAAGCCACTTTCTGTGATGTTATCGATGCTTGTCATTGGTATTACCTCCAGCGCCGCGATGGCTGAAGGTGCTAACCTTCCTAATGCCAATTTACCCGATGCTAGCTTACCTAATGTAAGCCCCGCCAATAGTGAGCTTGTCAACCGCGGTGCCTATATTGCCCGTGCCGCTGACTGTATGGCTTGTCATGGCGAAAATTATACGGGCGGCACAGCGATTGAAACCCCTATGGGGAAAATTTATTCAACCAATATTACCCCTTCTAAACGTTACGGTATCGGCAATTATACCGAAGCAGATTTAAAGAACGCTTTGCAAAAAGGTCGGGCGCCTGACCATATGCTGTATCCTGCCATGCCTTATCCTTCTTATAGCGGCATGAAAGAAGAGGATATCAGCGCCTTGTTTGCTTATCTACAAACCGTACCGGCTGTCGATGAAGCGCCTAAGCAAGAAACCAAACTACCCTTTCCCTTTAATTTCCGTAGCTTAATGATCGGTTGGAACTTGCTCAATATACCCTCTACTGAAAAGCGCGACGGTCTAAATGAGACCCAAAAACGTGGTGAGTATTTGGTCAACAATCTCGAGCATTGCGGCACTTGTCATACGCCGCGTAACAGCACCATGGGCTTTGATAAAAAAATGTATTTATCAGGCGCACCACTTGGTAATTGGCATTCGCCAAACATCACCCCTGACGAGTCGAGCGGTATCGGCAGTTGGAGCGAGCAGGATATTATCACGTATCTACGCACCGGTGAACTTGACCAGCGCGCTTATGCAGGTGGACCGATGGGTGAAGCGGTCGCGCACAGTACGCGTTATCTTAAAAATGAAGATTTGAGCGCGATTGCCTCTTATCTAAAAGCCATCCCTGCTATCCAAACAGAAGACAAGGTCAATAGCGTCAATGTGGCGCGCTTGCCAACGCCTGTGAACGAATCAATCACGCATGACTTACTGGCGCAAAAAGACTACTTGGCGCAAGCAAAGTCAGAAGTAAGTAACGGTAGTAACTCACCAGAAGCGTTATATTTAGCCGTTTGTGGTAGCTGTCATGGGGTTGATGGTTATGGCCAACCTGACGCGCGTTATGCGCCTATCGTTGGACTGAGCAGTCTGCGCCGCGAAAAGCCTGACGCTCTCGTTAATATGATTTTGCATGGGGTAGAGAGTGCAACCAATACTTCGCCTATTATGCCAGGGTTTTCAGAAGAGCTCAGCAGTGAGCAGATTGCGGGTATCACTAACTACGTCCGTACCAGCTTTGGCGGTCATGCAAACAGTGAGGTCAGTGCCGCTGATATTGAGCGCATCGCGTCTACAGGTGTCGAAAAGCCTTTTTTAATTAAGTACGCAGGCTTACTGGCGATTGTCGGCATCATTGTGGCGATATTGATTATTATCTTTATCGTGCGCGCCATTTTACGTTCTAGACGCCGCCGTTAATCATAGTTTATCAGTTGCAACGGGTTTAGAATTTATTACCAGACAAGGATTAACGGCAAAATGGTAGGGCATGACAGCTTGGCAAATAAGCGCAGAGTTAAGCCAAGCTGATCAAATTACAAAGACTTATAAATGATATAAGCGTTTATTACTAGAAATAGAACAAGTGCCTACGGTTATGTACGAACGTCTACTTTAAGGATATTATTATGAAAGACATGCTTCAATCACCAACGCGGCGCCAACTGCTCTCGATGATTGGTAAAACAGCGGGCGCGACCGCCATGTATCAGGCGATGACGACGTTAGGATTTGCCTCAGAATCAAGCTTTAAAGAAACGATGGACTTAAAAGGGGCGCCTCCCGGTGCTAGCATCATCGTTTTAGGTGCCGGTCTTGGCGGACTGACCGCGGCGTATGAGCTGCGTAAAGCTGGCTATGACGTCAAAGTGCTCGAGTTTCAAAATCGTGGCGGCGGTCGTAGTTGGACGCTGAATAGTGGCGATAGGTATACCGAGCTTGGCGGTGAAGAAGTTACTTGTGATTTTGAAGAGGGCAACTATTTTAATGGTGGGCCGTGGCGTCTACCAAGTCATCACTATGCCGTTTTCCATTATTGCAAACAGTTTGGCGTTGAGATGCAGCCCTTTATTCAAACCAATGACCGTGCTTATCTGCACCGTAGTACTCATTTCAATGGTGTGCCGCAGCGCTTAGGTGATGTAAAAAACGACATCCAAGGACACGTAGCAGAATTATTGTCAAAAGCGGTGAATGTTGGCGGTTTGGATCGTTCTGTGAATAAGGAAGACAAAGAAAAGCTACTTGAAGGCTTAAAAGGTTGGGGCGTGCTCGATAAAGACTACCGCTACCGCGCCAGCAATGCGACCAGTAAGCATCGTGGTTATAGTGTCTTGCCAGGTGGTGGCTTGATGCCTGATGAAACTCCATCAAAGCCTTTACCGGTCAGCGAAATATTAGATTCGGGCATGTGGGCCGATATTTATGGTAATCATATGACCTATGCGCATCAGCCAACGATGTTTCAACCGGTTGGCGGTATGGGTAAAATCGGTGATGCCTTCACCCGTGAATGCCGCGATATGATTGAGTTTAATGCCAAAGTGACTAAGATTCATCAAGATGAAAGCGGCGTTACGGTCAATTATGTCGACAGCAACAGTCCAGATGGCGCGACTAAGACCATCCGTGCCGATTGGTGTGTCTGTAATATTCCACTAACTGTACTGACCCAGCTTGATATTAATGTTTCAAAGCCGATGAAACAAGCGATGGCAGCGGTACCTTATGAGACTTCTTATAAAGTAGGTTTAGAGTTTAATCGCCGCTTTTGGGAAGAAGACGAGTGGATCTATGGCGGCTTGACCTATACCGATATGCCGATAGCCCAAATTGCTTATCCTTCAGAAAATATGTTTAAAGACGGTACTGGGGTATTATTAGGGGCCTATGGTTATGGACCGACCTCATATAAATTTAATACGTTAACCCCGCAAGAGCGAATTAATGTCGCACTTGCCTACGGTAAATATATTCACCCGCAGTATCCAAAAGAGTTCCGCGCTGGTACGTCAGTGGTCTGGCACCGCATTCCTTGGACACTGGGTTGTTATGGTATTTGGAATGAGTCTACCCGCCGTCAGCATTATGACACCTTATGCAGTATCGATAACCGTATTGTACTGACGGGCGAGCATTGCTCACACATTCCAGCATGGCAAGAAGGCGCTATTTTATCTGGCATGGATGCCGCCAAGCGCCTACATAAAAAAGCAAAAATGCTGGGTTAATATGAATAACTATAAAAATTCAGAGGCTATCATGGACAATGCAATCGTAAAGAAGGCAATCGTGAAGAAAAAAGTCATGAGAGAAATGACCCCTAAACTGCTGACTGTGATGTTGCTGGGTGCGATGAGTAGTGCAGCACTTTTAGGCTGTAGTCAACAATCAGACGATGTACAAACGGTGGCAACTCTACATGAGCAAGACCCCATCGTAACGGACGATTATCAAGCAAGCCGTAATACCGGTAGCTGGGGCGGCGTTTACATGAGTCGTGAGGAGCTTACTGCACCAGCCGTCAATGTCGTTGATCACAGCTCGCTTCCTACTATGGATAATGATCCAAGTATTGCTGAATGGGAAACCAAGTTTGAAGGGACAAATGCCTTTGTGACAACAGATGGCAAAAAACTCTACCATGACTCTTGCGCAGCTTGTCATATGCACAAAGGCGAGGGTGCTTATGGTGCCGGCTATTATCCACCACTTGCCAATAACAGCAAAATGCAGTCAAAGTATTACATCATTGATATCTTAATTAATGGCTTTCGCGGTATGCCATCGTTCCATCACATGATGAACGATGAACAGATGGCCGCGGTCACGCAGTACGTGGTCACTGATTTAAATGGTTATACGGATACGGTCACCGCCGCAGATGTTGAACAATTGAGACACGCGGTGCCGCCGGCTAGTGATCCAAGTGATGAATAGGGATGAGTTATGTCACTTAGGATGTTAGCTCATAACTTTTAAAAGTGGATGGCTGATATAAGAATCAAGTTATCATTCTTGGTAAAATAAAAAAGCGCCCGATATGTTTATCGAGCGCTTTTTTATTTGTGATCATTTAGTATAGCATAACCCTATTTTACGCAATAAAGATGGCTAAGTTATCTAAGTTATCTAGGGCTAGATGACCAAACTGGGGAGCGGATAGTACCTTGACCAGATTTACCGAACGCTTCGCCGCCGTTTAAGGACTTAATAGTCAGTACGCCTTTACCGCCCTGCTTTGAAGCAAAAACCACGCGCTTACCGTTCGGTGAAAAACTTGGTGCTTCATCGATACCTGTCGCGCCTAAGTTCGCAGTGATGGCGCCGCTACTGTTCATGATGGCAGCTGAACGACCACTTAAAAAGGCGATTTGCGAGCCATCGCTACTAAACTGCGGGCTGGTTGCATAGCCACTATTCGATACTTGCGTGGTACGGCCTGAACCAAACTCATAACGATAAATGCGTGGTTTGTTAAACCCTGCACGGTCACTAACAAAGACAAAAGATTTGCCATCAGGGGCATAACTTGGTTGTACTTCACTGCTTGGCCAATTGGTCAGACGTCGTGGTTGACCGCCACTAGCGCTCATCTCATAAATATCGGCGCTACCCTCAAAGCTACTAGAAAACAATATCTTGCTACCATCGGGCGAAAATGACGGGCTAAGATTGCTACCTGGGAATGGCGTCAATGGCGTAGCCCCGCCGCCGCTTACGCTTTGAATATAGATAACAGGGTGAGACTTATCGCGCTGGACTGAATAAGCAATGCGATTGCCATCAGGGGACCAAGTCGGCGAGAAGATAGAGCCTGCCACTTCTGTGATGGTTTTGGCGTTTTCGCCGTCCGCATCCATGACCTTTAAGCGCGAGATTTTCTCTTTGCCGGTGCCGATTTCTTCGATATAAGCAATGCGCCCTGAGAAGTCGCCGGGAATGCCGGTGATCAGCTCATATACTTTGTCCGCAATCACGTGGGCGGCGTAACGCATACTTTCTTTATTATTATCAGCGGTTAACGTTTGCTTGCCTTCGATCACGCGTCCGGTTTTAACCTCAATGACTTCATAATCGGTGACCACTTTACCGCGATTGCTGCGCGTGCTACCGATGACAAGATAAGGGATGCCCATGCTTTGCCAAACGGGTAGGGTACCGGCTAACTCGCTACTGCTATGCGGCTGCTGCGGTAGGTTTTGACTGGTTACTTTTAGCTCAGTTTTGCTCAAATCATTTAAGATAATCGGTGATAAGGTAGAATCGCCAGCAAAGGAGACAAAAGCCACTTGGCTTTGTTGTACCGGAATCTCATAATCCAATTCTAAAACGACAGGCGCCGCCAAGACGCTAGGAGCAAGCAATAAGCTTGAGGTAGTGGCAAGTAAAGAAAGGCATAGTTTTTTATGAATGCGCATAACCAAGTCAAACTCCTAGATGGGGATAATTGTTTTTATAAATGCTAAATCAATGATAACGTTAAAATAATATCGCCGCGGGTGCAAGTTGCTTAAAGTAACGTTAGCAATAATATCGTGTGTGGGCAACTGCTTAATTGCTGCCCTTAAACTGTATGGTAAAAGTGGGGTATTTGGGGTCATCAGCATCAATCGGTAAGCTGCCGGTATTGAGCACCGCTTGTTTGGCGGCTTCATTGACCGCGCTATCAGGGCCTGACGCTGAGACATTCACGACAGCGCCACTGGAATTGACTGTGATGGTCAAGGTGGCACGCTGCGTTGAGCCTTTTGCCGCTGTCGGCGGATTATAGTTGCGTTTGATTAAATTGATGATTTCACTATTACTGGCGCCGCGACTACCGCTTGATGCCGAGCGACTGCTACCCTTTGCAGTACTGGAAGTGGTGGTGTCACCAGATAGTGTTGATTGACCATCATCTCCTAAGCTAAGGGTCTGTCCTGCGCTACCTGAGCCGCCCGTATTGATTTCTATATTTCTATCATTGGCGGTAGGACGTTTAATCTTAGGAGGGTTATTTTGTTTATTACGAAAATCTCGCAGCCTTTTTTGCTCTTCTATCAGCTGCGCTCTTCTTTCTTGTTCAACCTGATCATGCTCATCTAGTACAGATTCATCCAACTGCGCTGCCCACTCAGCCATATTGCGCTCATATTCTTGATTTTGCTCAAGTAGGCGCTGGTGTTGCTCTTCGCTCATCAGCATTGGGCGAGAGTTCACCGCCTCGTCAGAACGAGTAAAAACAGGCACGCGCTGCGAAGTCGGCTCGCTTGGATTGTCGTAGCTGACGCTGTCATCAAAGCTGGTCTCTGGCATGCTGGTTGATGAGCCACTTGCACCACTATCGGCTGGCATCGCGCTCGCCGCTGCGGCACGATTGGCCAGTATCTCTCCTTGCATCTCAGCCAATTGCTCAGGAGATATCATCACGGTTTCGATGCTACCTGCGGTCTCGACTTCCATGTTTTGATACGTATAAGCTAGTATGCCAATCACAAGACCGTGTGCCAACAAGCTTAAAAGTGTCGGTAAAGTCAGCCCGTTACCTTCAGGTTCGGTCGGTACATAAACGGTGGGCGCATTACGCATAGTTGGGATACTCAAATACGATATTTATCAAATGAACGACTTTATTATAACCACTTGAGCCAATCAAGGTTAATCTAAGAGCAGGGTAGATAGATTATAAAGAAGGCGCGGGTAACGGTGCACCCGTCAATAGTCCTACCTTTTGGATGCCTGCTTGTTGCAAGGTTGCCATCAGTGTCATGATAGCGCCGTACTGATTGTTTTTATCAGCGTTAATCATCACCTGTAAAGGCTGAGCGCCAGCATCGGTATTTTGATTTTGTAAGTTGGTTAAGGTATCAATCAGTTCCGGCTCACTAATCGGCAGGTCGATATTATTCTCATAACTGATAAAAATCTCGCCGCTATCGGTCAAGGAAACAATCACAGGCAGCTGACTTTGACTGATGGTATTGGTTTGCTCTTTTGGCAAATCAACATCGACGCCCGTTATCAGCATTGGCGCGGTGACCATAAATATCACCAGCAGCACGAGCATGACGTCGATATAAGGAACGACGTTCATCTCCGCATTTAGCGCTTTTTTCTCACGGCGATAAGGGCTTTGTTTCATAGACCAGTTACCTGAGTACTTTGGCTATTTTGAACGCTTTGATTGGTTTGGCTTACTTGCGTACCCGCTTGCGGAATCTCGATACTGGTCTCGCGCTGTAGCATGCCTGTCATCTCGTCACAAAACAAAGCACGAGAGTCGTATAAGCGGCTCGCTTTGGCGGTAAAATGGTTATACGCCAATACCGCAGGAATCGCGGCGAATAAACCCATAGCCGTAGCAATCAAGGCTTCGGCAATACCCGGTGCGACAGTCGCTAAGGTCGCTTGCTCGCTTTGCGACAGCCCCAAAAAGGCATTCATAATACCCCAAACAGTACCGAATAAACCGACATAAGGCGCCACCGAACCAATACTTGCCAGCGTCGTTAGCCCCGACTCTAACAATTGCTGCTGACGACCCAATCCAACCCGCAGCTTACGCTCAACGCCGTCGATAATGTCGTCTTTAGGCTGACGTTTTTTATGCATTCTTAGGTATTCAGAAAACCCAACATAAAAAATCTGCTCAAGCCCTTGGCGCTCAGGCGAGCCTTGAACGCCTTGATACAGCTTTGCCAAATCTTCCCCTGACCAAAACCAAGTTTCAAACTGCTGGTCAAAATTTCTGGCGGTGCCAAGACGCGCACTCATACGAAAAATAATCACCCAACTGAGCAATGACGCCAATAATAACAATGCCATCACAATCTGTACCAATAAACTGGCTTGGGTGATTAGGTCGATAATATTTAAGGATTCAGGCATGTAAGCGGCTCATGGATAATGAATAATAGTTAATCTAATAAGGGATTTTATATCAACCCGTTAGTGTACTGCTAAATCACGCAAATATCATTAATAATATGTTAATGGCAGTGCATGAATTGCTCTCGATAAATTTTTATAAAAAAATAATGACAGCACGAGTATTTTATAATATTGTCCATATGGTCAACTAATTTGCACTCTTATACTAAGAAGATGCGCCATTCATTGAAATTTTGAGCGAATTTCACTAGAATGTTATGGTTTGTTGCTGTCATTTTTCATGATGGTTCGTATTTACCAAATTATGTGTGGCTAACGGATTAAAAACATCGTCTCTAACCTTAGTGTATCAGCGTCATTTACAGTCGCAATCTGGAAGCGTCATTTATCGTCGCAATTTGGGTGTATTTTATATGTTTGTTTTAAACGCAGTATCGAGCGTCGCAATTTGGAAGCGACACTTATCAATACAGTTAGATAATGATAATTTACTTACTGCAATTTGGAAGCGACTCTTATGAACGCAATCGAACGCTATTTTGGTATCAATGGTCAAAACACCACGATCAAAACAGAGATTTTAGCCGGTGTGACCACGTTTTTGACGATGGCTTACATTATTTTTGTCAACCCTAACGTCCTTGCTGACGCTGGTATGGATAAAGGTGCGGTGTTTGTCGCCACCTGTCTTGCCGCCGCAGTTGGTTGTTTTATTATGGGAATTTATGCTCGCCTGCCAGTCGCGCTAGCCCCCGGTATGGGACTCAACGCCTTTTTTACGTACGGCGTGGTTTTAGGAATGGGCTACGCGTGGCAAACGGCACTTGGCGCGGTATTTTTGTCCGGTTGTATCTTTATCTTGCTAAGTTTATTCAAAATTCGTGAAATTATTATCAACTCTATTCCGGACAGTATTAAACAAGGTGTGGTTGCTGGTATCGGTGCATTTTTGGCCTTTATCTCCTTACAAACCGCAGGCGTCATCGTCAATAATGACGCGACGTTGGTGGGACTTGGCGATATGACCGCGTTTTCACCTGCGATGGCGGCATTGGGCTTTATTGTTATCGTTGGCTTGTCGCATAAAAAAATACCCGGCGCGGTAACGATAGGGATTTTATTGGTAGCGCTTATCAGCTTAATTACTGGTAACACACAATTTACTGGCATTATATCGGCACCGCCACCGATAGCGCCAACATTGATGCAGCTGGATATTGCTGGTGCATTTGACGTAGCGATGATTAGTGTTATTTTTGCCTTTTTATTCGTCGATTTATTCGATACCGCTGGAACCTTGATTGCAACCACCAGTCAAGCAGGCTTAATTGGTAAGGATGGCAAAATACCTAATATGGGCAAAGCGCTACTGGCAGATTCGAGCGCCACAGTTGCCGGTACGCTACTAGGTACTTCATCGACCACCAGCTTTGTTGAGAGTGTGTCAGGTATTGCAGCCGGAGGACGTACTGGATTAGTCGCTGTGACGGTCGGGGTGCTATTCTTATTAAGTATGTTTTTTGCTCCACTTGCTGGTATGATTCCAGGCTATGCAACAGCAGGCGCGATTTTTTATGTCGCTGTACTGATGATGGGTACTCTAAAAGATGTTGATTGGTTAGATCTAACAGAGGCGGCGCCCGTTGTCGTTGTGTTGTTGTTTACACCATTAACCTACTCAATCGCTGATGGTATCGCGCTTGGATTTATTACCTTTGCTGCTATTAAAGTCGTCGCCGGTAAGTTCTCTGACGTGAGCATTCCCGTTTGGATATTAACGGCCGTGTTACTTGCGAAGATTGTGTTTATCTAAGATTGCAATTTAAATTCCAATCATTTTCAGTCATTTGATAAATGCTCAGCTTTACGCATAAAAAACCCTTCTTATTTTAAATGAGAAGGGTTTTTTATGCGTAAAGAAAAATACTATAAACAGCTATATTCAGCACGAAATAAAATGATTACGTTATTAATTCGCTCATATTCTGTATGTGTTTAAATTAAATGGGTGAAATAAGTATAAAGACAAGTCATTGATTCAAAAACGATTAATTAGCCGTAGTAAACATAAATTTATAACTAAAGCGTCATTTCTAATAAGTGGTTAATAACCATTTGTTTTTAAACAGTATTTTGTTTGGTTAAAATAGGTAAATTCGTTAGTTGGAAATTTTTTTTCATGCTACCATGTCGAGGTTAAGCGCATCACCTCAATCAACGCCGTAGAGGTTTTTCTTACAGTGAATTAGTATTCTATAAGATGACAGATAAGTGTTTATTAGGCTTTAAGTTTCCATAAAACTCAGATGTAATAAATGTTAGATTTTATGAACGTAAACCTCTATAAAACGTCACTTGCCTCTGATCATCACCTCCTTTCACTACTAACAAGAAGAAGGCACTAATGCCGCTTAGCTGTTCGTTGTTGCCTTTATATTGTTAACGTAGCCCGTTTAACACTAAAACGACCTACTTGACCGTTTCCAGCCTATGCTGGATTTTCTCGTTTTATAATGGCGCTGTTTGGTCTTTTGTATATTGCTAATTGGCTTATTTCTATAGTTGTTATTATTTATCCACTATTCGATATCAAAGATGTTTGTTATCAAGAATAGTAGGGATGAAATTTTAAGAATGTTTGACAATAATTGCCGCTATATCTTTAGCAATCAAAGCTCCTACCGCACCATTTATTATGGTTTTTAAACGATAGTTATGGAGTTGTTATGAACCCAGTAGACCAATTTACCCCGCAAGAGCCGATTTTATTTAATCCGCTCGATATATTGAAGCCCGCTTATCTCAGTCAATCGTCGAACGAGCTTTTCTCCCGTATTTCTCCTTTATATAGTGTGGACGAGGAGCGCTGGTTGACGGACTTGTTGCCGCTCGCCAAACCAACGGATGCCGAGCGTGAAGGGGCTGCTACGCAAACTCGTCAATTGGTCGAGCATGTGCGTAATGATGGCAAAGCCGTAAAAATGGTTGATTCATTATTGCTTGAATATAGCCTTGATACCCAAGAAGGTATCTTGCTCATGAGTTTGGCAGAAGCCTTGATTCGGGTGCCAGACAATTACACCGCTGATGCGCTTATCCACGATAAAATGAGCGTCGCTGACTGGAAAAAACACATCAAAAATGACAATGGTTTTATGGTCAATGCCTCGACGTGGGGCATGATGATGACGGGCCGCGTTGTCAGTATTGATCGTGATACTACCGCTGCTGGGTTTTTGGACCGTATGACCAAAAAAATGGGCGAGCCGGTCATTCGCAGCGCCATGCAAAAAGCCATGCGCATTATGGGACATCAGTTTGTGCTTGGTGAAACCATTGAGGGCGCCAACAAAAACAGCCAGCCTTATCGTAATAAAGGCTATACCTATTCGTTTGATATGTTAGGTGAGGCAGCGATTACCCATAAAGATGCGGAAAAATACTTTAACGATTACCTGCATGCGATTAAAGCGACGGCCAGCATCAAGGTAAAAGAAGGTATGCCAAAGCCGTCAGTGTCTATTAAGCTATCAGCATTGCACCCGCGTTATGAAGCGACGCAAGAAGCGCAAGTGATGGGACTATTGCGTCAGCGTTGCTTGTTATTGATTGAAGCGGCTCGTGAGGTCAATGTCGATATCAGTATCGATGCCGAAGAAGCAGACCGGCTTGAGATTTCTTTAAAGCTGTTTGAGTCTCTTTACCGTGATAATTTAACCGCCGGTTGGGATGGCTTAGGGTTGGTGGTACAAGGTTACTCTAAACGTGCGATTGCCGTTCTGACGTGGCTTGCGCGTTTGGCAACTGAAGTCGGTGACCGTATTCCGGTGCGTTTGGTAAAAGGCGCATACTGGGATACTGAAATCAAACTGGCGCAGCAAAAAGGACTGTCCGGCTATCCGGTCTGGACCCGTAAAGAAGGCACGGACACCGCTTATCTTGCCTGTGCGCGCTTCTTATTGTCAGAGCATTTGCGCGGTTTGATTTGGCCACAGTTTGCTACCCATAATGCGCACACGCTTGCTTCAGTGATGACTATGAGCGCGCACCGAGAGTTTGAGTTTCAGCGTCTTCATGGCATGGGTGATGCACTTTATGACCATATTCTGCAAGCTTATAAAATCCCTGTTCGTATCTATGCACCCGTTGGCGCTCATAAAGACTTGCTACCGTACTTGGTACGCCGTTTACTAGAAAACGGTGCCAATAGCTCGTTTGTGCATCAGTTATTAGATAAGTCTTATCCGATTGATAAGCTAACGGTACACCCGTACGATAAGTTATTGACCAATGCTACTTTGCATAATCCTGATATTCCGTTGCCGCTAGATATCTATGGCGCGCGCCGAGCCAGCTTTGGCCCTAATATCTTTGTAGAGTCGCAGTGGCTACTATTTAAAGCCGCTATCGATAGCCATTTGCATAAAACCTGGTCGGCAACTTCTATTATTAACGGCAACGCAGTTGATGCACATAAAGTCGATGGCAATTCTGAAAAACTTGAGTCGCAGACCGTACGTGCGCCTTGGAATCATGAAGTCATCGCAGGTAAAGTCACCTACGCCAATGCTGATATTGCGCAGCAAGCCATTGATGCTGCCATTGCAGGTCAAAGCGTATGGCAAGCCGTACCTGTTGCCAAGCGTGCTGCTATTTTGCGCAAAGTAGCGGACTTGTATGAAGAAAACTATGCCGAATTGATGGCACTTTGCCAAATCGAAGCGGGTAAAACCATGCAAGACGGCATTGATGAAATCAAAGAAGCGGTTGATTTTTGCCGTTTTTATGCCGATGAAGCAGAACGTCTCGAAGCCAAGGTTTATGAGTTTACCGACTTAGCAGGCAAGCAATCACGTCAAGTGTATAAGCCGCGTGGCACCTTTGTTTGTATTAGCCCGTGGAATTTTCCTTTGGCAATTTATACTGGTCAAATCATGGCGGCACTTGCGGCGGGTAATACTGTGGTCGCCAAACCTGCTGAGCAAACCAGCTTGATTGCCCATTTTGCTGTGCAGCTGATGTATCAAGCAGGCGTGCCGGTAGACGCTTTGCAGTTTGTCGTTGGCGCGAGCGAAGTTGGCGGCACGTTGACCGCTGCTGATAATATTGCAGGCGTTATTTTCACCGGTTCAACCCAAACGGCGCAGCATATCAATCAGAGCCTGCATCAGCAAATCAGTGGTGAGTTGCCAGTATTGATAGCCGAAACCGGCGGTCAAAACGCCATGGTTGTCGATTCAACCGCATTGCCCGAGCAAGTGGTTAAAGATGCGGTATTATCTGCCTTTGGTTCGGCAGGTCAGCGCTGTTCTGCGTGCCGTATCTTATGTGTGCAAGAAGAAGTGGCGGACAATTTAATCGAGCTGTTACAAGGAACGATGGCTGAATTGGTCGTCGGCAATCCATTGTATGCGGCAACCGATGTCGGTCCAGTGATTGATGCTGATGCCAAACAAAGTCTGGACGCGCATATCGAACGTATGGCGGCTGAACCAACGGCGACGATTTTGGCGCAGACGCCGATGAGCGCAAGCTCAGTGGTTAGCGAAGAGCACTCTACCTTTGTCTTGCCAACCGCGATTGAAGTAAAAAGTATCGATGTGATTGGTGGCGAGCACTTCGGCCCGATATTGCATGTACTACGTTATCAAGCGCGTGATTTAAATAAGCTTATTGATGCGATTAATAGCACAGGTTTTGGTTTGACCTTGGGTATCCACAGCCGTATTGAAAATATTGCTGAGCATATCGAGCGCCGTGCCTTTGTCGGCAACACTTACATTAACCGTAACCAAATCGGTGCCGTCGTTAACGTGCAACCGTTTGGCGGTTGTGGTCTATCTGGTACAGGTCCAAAAGCTGGCGGGCCGCATTACGTTGCGCGACTGATGCAGCTATGCACTGAGTCAGTCATTACTGAGCCGAACACTGCGGTAGAAAATAATAGCACTGAAACCCTTACCCAAATCGCATAAGGAGTAGCAAGATGGCGAATGAATTTAAAAAGAATCATGCCCAAGTTTGTGAAGCTTGGCGGTTATTAAGCGCGGTAGAGCGAGCAACTTATCTGCAAGCGGCTGTTGCTAAATTGGCCTTACTTACTGGTGACGCCAATAAAGCCAAGCGTTTATTTACCCATTTATTAAATGCCGCGCCGATGCTCGATGACGTGCAGCGTATGACGGGCGCAACGGGTGAGTCCAATGATTTGTATGTGACAGCTCGCGGTAAAACCATGGTTATCGGCGGCGAATCTGCCCGCGCGATGGCGGTACTTGGTCAGCTGGTGGCAGCTTTATTGACTGGCAACGAGGTGATACTGCATTGTCCAAGTCAGAGCGAGATGTGTGTTGAAGCGGCAAAAATATTGCATGACACTGGCATCAGCGATGATGTCTTAAGCGTTGCCAATGATTCGCAAACTATTACACTGCTATATATCGATCGATTGGCGCAAGTTGCGGTCGCTGGCAACCAAAGCGAAGTGCAAGCCATCAGCCAAGAGCTTGCTAAGACCGATGGTATCTTGACGCAAGTTATTGCAGTCACTGATATGGAGGGGATGTCAGAGATGCTAACGCCCGATTATCTGTACCGCTTTGTCACTGAGCGGGTAAGGACCATTAATACCACAGCGATTGGCGGTAATGCGAGCTTGCTCGAGCTTGGCACTGAGTAAGTGCTGTAAAGCTAAATAAAAAAACTAGGATTGTATAAGCGGCGGTCAGTAGCCATTTTCCAAGCAATTTGGGAAATGATTACTGACCGTTTTTTATTGTTTTATGAAAAATTAAGGATAAAATTAATCAAAAAGGTTGGCTAAAAATATATACTATTAAAAAGTTTTTGAATTATTAAACTTG